>DATCXH010000334.1:0-14776 GCA_036565925.1 Vicinamibacterales bacterium | reverse complement strand
ATATCACGCTGACGCAACAGTTCGTCTTTTCGGAATCGCTCGACTCGCTGTTCGCGCAAATCGATCGCGTCCTGAACGACCGGGGGCCGCTACACCTGCGTGTCATGGGTGGAGGAAGAGGCGCGAATTCCGTCTGGATATCGATCGAGCGATCGCCGGAGTTGTTGAGCCTGCACGAGCAACTGCTTCACGTCGCGGAACCCTTTGAAGTGACGACCGGGGACTCTTCGGCATTCTTTGGTGACGACGCGCGCGACCGTGACGTGCAGTCGGTGCGCGAATTCAGACGTCAATCGAGCCTCGACCGCTTTACGCCGCACATCACGCTCGGCCACGCGTCCGAAGCGCCGGCGATCGATCCGATGGCATTTGCTGCGACGACGATCGCCGTCTGTCATCTCGGGCGCTTCTGCACATGTCCTCGCGTTCTCCGTGCATGGAATTCCGCCGGAGCCTGAAACGTAAAGCCGAAGCCCAAAGCCGAACGCCCAAAGCCCCGAATCGATAGCCTCTGATCTGTTAGCATCCGCCAATGGTCCCGCTTCGCGCTGCGATTCTCGTCGCGCTCACGCTGCTATACACCGCGGCGTATGCGCAGGCACCGGTCACGTATCGTCTGTCGTTCCCCGAGCGCGAGCACCATTTGATGCAGGTGGAGATCACCTTCCCGGACGTGCCGCCCGGTCCCCTGCAGGTGCATATGAGCCGCTCGTCGCCGGGGCGTTACTCGATGCACGAGTTCGCGAAGAACGTCTTCGACGTGCGCGTCACCGATCAAACCGGCAAGCCGCTCACCGTCTCGAGGCCGAGTCCGAATCAGTGGGAGATCAGCGGTCACTCGGGCACCGTGCGGATGCAGTACCGACTCTTCGGCGATCGTCTCGACGGCACCTACCTCGCCGTGGACCGCACGCATGCGCACATCAACATGCCGGCGGTGATCATGTGGGCCAAGGGGATGGAACGCCGGACGATGCTGGTGCGGTTCGACCGACCGACCGGCACGTCGTGGAATGTGGCGACGCAGCTGCAACTCGGAACCGATTCGTTCTCGTTCAGTGCGCCGAACCTGCAGTACCTGATGGACAGCCCGGCCGAGTTCGGCCAGTTCTCGACGCGCACCTTCACGGTGTCTGATGAGAACCGCACGCCGGTCTTTCGTCTGGCCGTCCACCACACCGGCACCGAGGCGGAACTCGACGGGCTTGCTCGTGACGTGCAGGCGATCGTGCGCGAGGCCAAGCAGGTGTTCCGCGAGTACCCGCCGTTCGAGGGCAATACCTACACGTTCATCGCCGATTACCTGCCGTGGGCCAACGGCGACGGGATGGAGCATCGCAACAGTACGGTGCTGACCTCATCGAACTCCATCCGCACGAGCCGCATCGACCTGCTCGACACCATCTCACATGAGTTCTTTCACTCGTGGAATATCGAGCGCATCCGGCCTCAGTCGCTCGAGCCGTTCAATCTCGACGAGGTGAACATGTCGGGTGAACTATGGCTCGGCGAGGGGTTCACCAATTACTACGGCGCACTGGTGATGAAGCGCAGCGGCCTCTCGACCGTGCGTGCATTCGCGCAGGACATGGGCGAGGCGCTCAACATCGTCATCAACAGTCCGGGACGGACGTTCAGCAGCGCCGTCCAAATGAGCCAGATGGCGCCGTTCGTCGATCGCTCCGCAATTACCGATCGGACGAATTTTGCGAACACCTTCATCTCGTACTACACCTGGGGACAGGTCATCGGTCTCGGACTCGATTTGACGCTGCGCGAGCGGAGCGACGGACGTGTCACGCTGGACGACTTCATGCGCGCGCTGTGGGAGAAGTACGGACGACCCGGCACGACTACGCCGGGTTATGTCGCGACGCCCTACACGATGAGCGATTTGAAGTCAGTGCTCGCGGCGGTCTCTGGTGACGCGGCATTTGCCGACGACGTCTTCGCGCGGTACATCGAAGGGCGCGAGGTGATCGAATACGCGCCGCTCCTCAACCGGGCCGGCCTGGTGCTGCGCAAGCACGCGGCAGGACGCGCCTGGGCGGGACCGCTGCGAACGCAGGACACGCAGACCGGCGCGCGCGTGGTGTCGGACTCGCTTTTCGGGACGCCGGCATATATCTCCGGGATCGATCGCGACGACATCATTATTTCGATCGGCGGATCGAAGACGGCCACCTCTGCCGATATCGAGCGTGCGATTACGACGCGCAAGCCAGGCGACTCGCTGCAGGTCGTCTACGATCGGCGGGGTGAGCGCATCACGTCGGTCCTCAAGCTCGACGAGGATCCCAGCCTTGAACTCGTGCCGGCGGAAGAAGCCGGTCAGGTGCTCACCGATGCGCAGCGCAGGTTCCGCGATTCGTGGTTATCCTCGGCTGCGAGAGCGTTTTGAATATGAGACGTTTCAATCTCGTCGCGGTCCTCTCGTTACTCGCGTTCACGACGCTCAGCGCACAGGACGTCGGCTTCACGAACGCCTGGCTCGAACTCGACGCGCAGGGCCGCGAACAGGTGATGCGCTATGCCGAGGACTTCAAGGTCTTCCTGGGCAAGGCGAAATCCGAAATGCAGTTCGTGCGCGAGGCAGGGCGCTTCGCCGAATCCAACGGGTTCCGCAAGTGGGATCCGAAAGCCGCTGCCGCCATGAAACCGGGGTCGCGCTGGTACGCGGTCAATCGCGATCGCACCATCGTGCTGTTCGTGGTCGGCACCGAGCCGATGGAAAACGGCTTTCGCATCGTCAACACGCACATCGATTCGCCGCGTCTCGAGTTCAAGACGAAGCCGTTTCGTGAGAGTCAGCAGGCCGTCCTTGTTGACACGCAGGTCCATGGCGGCATCAAGAACTATCAGTGGGCGAATGTGCCGCTGGCGATCACGGGACGTGTCGATCGGGCTGACGGTACGACCGTCTGGCTCGACATCGGCCATGACCCCGCCGACCCTGTACTGCTCATCTCGGATCTCGCGCCGCATGTCGATCGCGATTTCCGCGGTCGCACGCAGCAGGAAGTATTTCGCACCGAGGAACTCGATCCGATCATTGCGACGATGCCGCCGGATGCGGCGGCTGGCCAGCGGACGGTGACCGATCGTCTGATGGCCGTGCTGCGCGAGAAGCACAACATCACGGCGCGCGACCTGCTGACGGCCGACATCCAGCTCGTGCCGGCGACCATGCCGCGTGACGTCGGTCTGGACCGTGCGCTCGTCGGCGCATACGGACAAGACGACCGATCGACCGCTTACGTCAGCCTGCGTGCGATCGCCGAGATCAAGACGCCTCGGCTCACATCCGTGGCGTACGCGGTGAACAACGAAGAAACGAACTCGTGGAACACGGGCGTCAACTCGGAGTGGTTCAACACACTGATGTCCGAGGTCATGACGGCGCAGAAGGGGAGTGACGTAAGCGATGTCGCCCGCCGGCGCGCGTACATGCGCACCGAGGTGCTCGTGTCGGATTGCACGACGGCGCAGGATCCGCTCTTCCCTCAGCCGCAGAACCCGGTGCTGACGTCACGCCTTGGGTATGGGATGGTGATCAAGGAGTACGGCGCCGGCCGCGAAGCGAACTCCGAGTTCTTCGCGAAGATCCGTGGCCTGCTCGACCGAGAGAAAGTGCGGTGGCAGACGCATGGCTACGACGCGGGCTACGGTGGCAGCACCATCGCCGCGTGGTTCGCCGGTCAGAACATGGACGTGATCGATGTCGGCGTCGGCCTGCTCAGCATGCACTCGCCGTTCGAGGTCTCCTCGAAGGTCGATCTCTGGCAGCTGCACCGCGGCTTCGTCGCGTTCTTCAACAACTGAAGGAATCAGGAATCGGGAGCAGGAAACAGTACGCCTGGCGCCAACTTCCATTCCGGATCGAGCGCGCGCTTGACGGCGCGCATCTGCTCGATGCCCTGGTCTCCATAGAGCTCACGCAGCAGCCACTGCTTCAACGCGCTGCGGCCAACCCCGTGCTCGGCGAGTGGTGCGCCATCCATGCCGATCACACCGCGGGCGATCTCGAAGATCGCTTCGCGACCGCGTTCCATGTCGTCGAGCGTGTGCGGGATGAGGTTGGGGTGCAGGTTGCCGTCGGAGACGTGACCCCAGATCGCGTAATCGAGGCCGCGGCTCTCGAACGCCTGGCGATACAGTGCGATCGAATCAGCCAGCCGTGAGAACGGGACGACCATGTCGCCGGCAGTCTTCTCGAGATCGGGGTGCGTATGCTTGGCGGCTGCGACGAGTGCATTGACGCTGGCTGGTACCGCCTCGCGCAGCTCGATCAGTTTCTTCGCGGCACGCTCGTCGCCTGGCTCGGCGATGGCGACGGCGGCGAGATTCTCGATGCCGCAGGACTCGAAGATCACTTCCAGTCGATCGAACATCTCCTCGTCATCGTTGTCCGAACTGACTTCCATGTGCACCATCAGCAGCACCGATTCGCCGGGAGGACGCGGAACGCCCGCGCGCGCGAAGGCTTCGTTCGGCACGGCCCGTAACGCGCGTGCATCCATGTACTCAATCGCCGAAACGGTGGACTCGGCGCGAAGCGCGCTGGTGACGGCAACGGCTTGTGCGTCGCCGTCGCACGGGATCAAAGCCACCGCCCGTCTCGGTCTCGGGATGACGCGAAGCGTTGCATCGACGATGATGCCCAGCGTGCCTTCTGAACCGATGAAGAGGTCGATGAGATCCATCGCGGGCTTTGCGTAATAGCCGGCCGACAGCTTGGCGACATCAGGCATGCGATAGGTCGGCACCGGGACGGCTGTCATGTGACCCGACGAGAGCTGGACTTCGAAAATGCCGTCCGAACACGTCACCTCGCCTCGTCGCAGATCCAGCACGTCGCCAGTGGCGAGCACGACGGTCATGCCGACCACCCACGGCCGGGTCGAGCCGTACTTGAAGGTTGCGGCACCGGCGGCATTCGTCGAGATCACGCCACCGACGAACGCGCCCTCAAAGGTAGGAACCGGTGGGTAGTAGAGGCGCGAAGCCGTCAGCGTTTCCTGGAGCGTCGTCAGCGGCACGCCGGCGCCGGCGCGAATCGTGTGGTCGGTAACCGTGGAGACTGACGACAGCGCACGCGTGCTGAGCACGAGGTCACCACGCGGCGTGGCTCCGCCGGTCAGAGAGGATTGCGCCCCGATCGGGAGCACGCGTTCAGCGTGCGTGACGAGCGCAGAGACCTTGGCCTCATTCCGCGGGAACGCGACTCCAGTGGCGAAACCGCCGGGCACATGCGCGGCATCGCTCAAGAACGACGACAGGATCGCGGGGTCACGATCGACGCGAGGAGCAGACGCGTCGTGCGCACGACGCGCAATGATTCGATGCATGTCGGTCTGACCGTACACTGTAGACGAAAGCCGAGAGCGCCCAGAGGACAGCCCAGGGCACAGCTCAGGGCACAGCCCAGAGCACAGCCCAGGGCACAGCCCAGAGCACAGCCCAGAGCACAGCCCAGGGCACAGCCCAGGGCACAGCCCAGGGCAAAGCCCAGAGCCCGTATGGATCCGATCCGCTACACATTGACCTTTCCCGCACCTCACACGCACTACGTCGATATCCGAGCCGAAATCCCGAGCGCTGGCCGCGACAGCGTCGAGTTGTCGATGGCCGTGTGGACGCCGGGCTCGTATCTCGTCCGCGAGTTCTCACGTCATGTCGAGGGCGTGACGGCGGAGACGACGGACGGCAGCGCGCTCCACGTCGAGAAGACGGCCAAGAATCGCTGGCGTGTGGAAACCCCTCGACTGCGCTCGGGCCAGGCTGCCGGCGCGGAGAGTGTGATCGTGTCGTATCGCGTCTACGGTCGCGAGATGTCGGTGCGAACGAATTGGATTGAGTCCGATTTCGCCTTCATCAACGGTGCCGCAACGTTCCTGACCCAGGTCGATCCCTCGACCTCGCTCGGGACAAGCCCCTCGACAGCGCGTCTACACGAAGTGTCCATCGTGCCCGCAACCGGATGGATGCGTTCGATCACGGCGCTCGATCCAGGTGCACGGCCGCATTCGTACTGCGCACCCGATTACGACACGCTGGTCGATTCCCCAATCCTCGTTGGCAATCCCGAGCTCCACGAATTTGCGGTCGACGGCATTCCACATGCGCTCGCCAACGTCGGAGACACGACGTTCTTCGACACACCACGCGCGGTGCAGGACCTCGAGGCGATCGTTCGCGCGCACAAAGACTTCTGGGGCTCGTTGCCGTACTCACGCTACGTGTTCATGAATCTCATCACCGAAGCGGGCGGCGGTCTCGAGCACGCGCGGTCGTCGGTCCTGATGACCAGCCGTTGGGCAACACGCACGCGGAAGGCGTATCTGCGCTGGCTCGAGCTGGCCAGTCACGAGCTCTTTCATGTCTGGAACGTCAAGCGTCTGCGGCCGATCGAGCTCGGACCATTCGACTACGAGCGTGAGGTGTTCACGCCGTCTCTATGGATGGTCGAAGGGATCACCGACTACTACGGTGACGTGCTCGTCCTGCGCGCAGGCCGCTCGTCGCCGCAGGAGTTCCTCGATTCGCTGTCAGACAAGATCGAAGAGCTCCAGGCGACACCCGGCCGTGCGGTGCGCGCGCTAACGCAAGCCTCGATGGACGCGTGGATCAAGTTGTATCGGCCCGACGAGAACACGCCGAACACCGCGATCAGCTACTACACGAAAGGCGCCGTGGTGGCGTTCCTCCTCGACGCGAAGATTCGACGCGCAACCGGAGGAAGGCGCAGCCTGGACGAGGTCATGCGCGAGGCGTACGCCCGCTACTCGGGCACGCACGGCTTCACACCACACGACTTCCGCGCTCTCACCGAACGCGTCGCCGGTATCGATCTCGGCACATTCTGGCAAACCGCGATCGAAGGCACAGAGGAACTCGACTACAGCGAGGCTCTCGAGGTCTTCGGTCTGCAATTCCGGCCGGCCAGCGTAACGCCGAACGGCAAGCCGAAAGCGTGGATTGGCGCGACGACGAAGATCGACGCAGGCCGTCTGCTCATCGCACAAGTGAAGCGAGAGACTCCCGCCTACACCGCCGGCCTGAACGTCGACGATGAGATTGTCGCGATCGACGAGGTGCGAGTCCGTTCCGATCGTCTCGATGAGCGCCTCGAACAATACTCGCCCGGTGATCGCGTTTCGGTACTGGTGGCACGGCGCGACCGTCTCCGTTCCCTTGATCTCGTTCTTGGGGCCGAGCCGCCCCGAACCTGGCGCCTCGAGCCCCGGCCGGCGTGAGGGTTTATTCCGGCACCCCTCTTGCACCGATAAGGTGTCCAAGGAAACGGTTGCGGCTATGCGGACACCTACGACGGTTCTGGATCTCGAAATCAGCGGCAAATTCACCGAATTGAACGACATCGGCGACTTTGCGGGCGCCCTTGTCCTGTTCCGGCTCCACGGACGGCCCCTGGGGTGGGGGGCGGCTCCGGTAACGGATGGCCGTCTGGACCGTGGCTCCCTGATTCGCCAACTGCTCGAGCAGCACGCCTGGTCGTGTGCCCTTCCGCTCGCTGAAAAGGCCGTCATCAGCGGCGTCCCGCCACGCGCAATCGACATCGGATCGATGTTGCTCTCGCAGCCGGCGTCGCTTCCCGGTGGACCGCTGGTCACCGTCGCGGTGTGCAACAGGACACCCGCGGCGGAGTTGCTGCCGTGTCTCGATTCGCTTCTCGCGCTCGACTACACACCGCTCGATCTGGTCGTCGTTGATGTGTCCGACGATCGGGCGCAGGTCGAGGCGCTCATTCGCGATCACTACCCGACGATTCGCTACAGTACGGCGTCCAGCGTGGCCGCGGCGTCGCGTCAGGCGATGGCTGAAAGCCGCGGCGACGTGCTGGCGGTCACGCAGGGCGATGCAGTGGTCGATCGCCATTGGGTTTCGCATCTTGTCGCGGTGTTTTTGGGCGATCCGGATGTCATGAGCGTGAGCGGGCTGACGCTGCCCCGTTCGATCGGCCGGCCAATGCGCGCCGTGCTTCCCGCTGGTGCGCCGTTCTGTCGCGAGTGGTCGCGCGTTGACGTAGACAGCGCGCAATCGATACCCAAAATGCTCGAGCGATTTGGCGCCAACGTCGCATTGTGGCGGCCGGATAGTTCCGCCCCGCATGCGTATACGCACATCTTCGAACCGGCAGCCATTGTGCGCGCCACGGTCGCATCGCCGTCCTCGCTGGTTGGCCCTCGTCGCGTGCCGCTGACCAATACCACGCGCAACATCGATCTGGGAGACGCGATTCAAACGATTGCCGACGCGGACGCCGCAGACGAGATCCTGCTGAACGTCACCTGGTGCGGTGCGCCGATCGGCGCGGCCCACATTCCGCATCACGGTGCACCGGTGAGTCCGATGTGGGTGGCCGATGCCATCGCGCAGCAGCTGACGGTGGAAGTGCTCGATGCGCGTCTCGGTGTGGGCGAGCATGTCTGTCGCGCGCTGCTCACCGCCGACCTCGCCCGCCACATCGTCGGACGTCTCGGTCTCGACGCGCGCAGCGGCAGTGCGCATGCGACGAAGAAGGATAGAGCCGCGTAGGCCCACCGCGCCGAAGCGTCACCGCGAAGGCGGGCGCCAAGGCGCTATACTCCGCTTGTGAGGTTCGATCCGGAATACGTTTCGCAGGTCCTCAATGAGAACTTCGAGGATGCGAAGACGCTGTTCCTGTCGCCGCTGCTGGCAATTCATTACGCACATCTCGTGATGCTCGCCGAACGCGGCATCATCACTGCCTCCGACGCACGATCGATCCGTGAGGCGCTCGACGGCATCTCGATCGAGGCCATCAAGTGCACGCCGTACGACGGCACCTGCGAAGACCTGTTTTTCTACATCGAGCGCATCCTGGTTCGCGCCTGCGGCGAGGACGTCGCCGGCCGTCTGCACACCGCGCGTAGCCGCAACGACATCGACATGACGATGTACCGCATGCGACAGCGCGAGTTCGTCGCAGCGCTCATCGGTTCCGTGCTCGCTCTGCGCACCTGTCTGCTCGACCTGGCCTCTCGTCATCGGACGACGCTGTTTGCCGCGCATACGCACACGCAGCCGGCGCAACCGACGACACTCGCGCACTACCTGCTGGGTGTCATCGAACAACTCGAACGAGATGTTCGTCGTCTGCAAGCCGCGTACGTCAGTACGAATCGCAGTCCACTCGGGTCGTGCGCGATCACCGGCACCGGATTCCCGATCGACCGCCATCTGACGAGCGAATTACTCGGCTTCGATGGCCCGACCGGCAACACCTACGGCAGCATTGCCACGGTGGATTACTTGCTCGAAAGCGTGTCCGCAGCCGCGGTGCTGCTGGCTGGTCTTGGCCGCGTAGTGCAGGACTTGCTGTTGTGGTGTACCGCGGAGTTCGGCTATCTGCGTCTGGCCGACGGCTTCGTGCAGTCGAGCAGCATCATGCCGCAGAAGCGCAACCCTGTGGCACTCGAGCATGCGCGGGCGATCGGCAGCAAGGCGCTCGGCCAGGCCGGTGCGATCATGCTCAGCGTCCACAACACGCCGTTTGGCGACATCGTGGACACCGAAGACGATTTACAGCCGCTCGTCGCGTCGATGTTTCGTGACGGCCTGCGAGCAGTGACCTTGATCGATGCGGCAATGCGGACCGCCGAGTTCAATGTCGCGAGGCTCCAGGCACGGGCTGCCGAGGGCGGGACGACGCTGACCGAGCTGGCCGATCATCTGGTGCGCTCACGCGGTCTGTCGTTCAAGACGGCGCACACGATCGTGAGCGGTCTGCTCGCCGCACGGCGAGAGCATCCCGACGTGCCTCCCGGGACTGCGCTCGCCAGGGTCTCCGCCGAGATCCTGGGCAGCCCGCTTCAATACACCGACGCCGAGATTGAAACCATCATCAGCCCGACTCACTTCGTCGACGTCCGGCGCACGCATGGCGGTCCAGCGCCCTCCGAAACTGCGCGCGCGATCGAGGAATCGCACCGCACGCTCGATGCCGATCGTCGCTGGCTGACTGCGGCCCGCGACGCCCTGGCCGCTGCCGATGCTCGGCTGCGCGAGCGTTGCCGCGCGCTGTAGCGCGTCTTTACCTCACCAAATCGTGTAACAGGTAAACCAAAGCTGCGCAGTATGCGTCTATCTACCGTCGTGATTTCTCTGGGTCGAAGTGTGCTTGTGTGGCTGTCCCTTTGGGCAGGTGTGGTTTCCGCCCATGCGCAACAAGCCAATGCGACCAACATCACGGCGACGAGCACGGCTGCCGCCGCGGCGATCGTGCTGGACGGCGAACTGAACGACCCCGGGTGGCAGGCAGCCAACCCGGTGACGACGTTCGTCCAGCGCGATCCACTCGAGGGCGCCGAACCCAGCTTCAAAACTGAAGCGCGCATTGTCTATGACTCATCTGCCATCTACGTCGGCGTACGCGCGTTTGATGCCGACCCGGCCCGGATTGTCGGGTTCCTGACGCGGCGGGACGTTGGGTCCGCATCGGACTGGATTCAGGTCTACATCGATTCCTATTACGACCGGCGCACTGCCTATCAGTTCAGCGTCAATCCGCTCGGCGTGAAGCAGGACGCGTACTGGTACAACGAGAACGAGTCTGATGACAGTTGGGATGCGGTGTGGGACGTCCTGGTGCGCCGAACGACCGATGGATGGCAGGCGGAGTTCCGGATCCCGTTTTCCCAATTACGATTCAGCGGCAAGGGTGATGGTCAACTCGGCTTCGCGATCTCGCGGCAGGTCGCGCGGTTGAATGAGACGTCCACCTGGCCGTTGATCTCGAAGAGTGCCAGCGGCTGGGTGTCGTCGTTCGGCACGCTCAATGGCGTCAATATCGGCAATGCGTCGAAGCGGCTCGAGCTTGTGCCATACACCGTCGCGCAAGTGCTCACCGAGCCGAAGCAGCCGGGCAATCCATTGCAGAAAACGCCGGATCCCGGCGCATCGATTGGCGCCGACCTCAAATATGCCGTGACGCCGTCCTTGACGCTGACTGCGACCGTGAATCCAGACTTCGGACAGGTCGAAGCCGATCCTGCGGTGGTCAATCTCAGTGCGTTCGAGACCTTCTTTCAGGAGAAGCGTCCATTCTTCATCGAAGGCTCCGGGACGTATCAGTTCGAGTGCCGCGACTGCAATCTGTTCTACTCGCGTCGCATCGGACGGCAGCCGCGCGGTTATCCCGACATCCCCGACGATGGGTACGCGTCGGTGCCGAGGAACTCGACGATCCTTGGTGCGGCGAAACTGACCGGGCGCGTTCGCAACTTCTCGGTTGGTGTGCTCACCGCGGCGACCGACGAAGAGGTCGGCCGCGGTGCGATTGGCGGCACGACGTGGAACCAGATCGTCGAGCCACGCTCGTTCTATTCCGTCTCGCGCGCGCGACGTGAGTTCAGCGATCAGTCGTCGCTCGGGTTCATTCTCACCACGACCAACCGCAGCCTGGTCGATGCCGTCTCGTTTCTGCCTGAATCGGCGATCACTGGCGGTGTGGACTACAACTGGCGCATCGGCAAGCGCTGGGGGCTCAATGGCTATTGGGCGGGTTCGGACGTCAACGGCAGCATCGAAGCGATCGACTCACTGCAGCGCAACAACGTGCACAGCTTCCAGCGGCCCGACGCCGATCACGTCGAGATCGATCCGTTCGCGACCTCGATGCGCGGGCATTCCGGCAACATCAACTTCAACAAGCTGGCCGGCGAGCGCACGCGCATGAATGTCAACATCGGCTATCGATCGCCGGGTTTCGAGGTCAACGATCTCGGATTCGAGCGACGCGCCGACGAAATCCCGCAGAACAGCTGGCTGCAGATTCGCTGGGACAAGCCAGGCAAGTACACGCGCAACATCCGCCTCAACTTCAATCAGTGGTCGTCACATAACTTTGACGGCGATCGACTCGGCCTCGGTGGAAACATCAACCTCCACGCGCAGTTCACGAACCTGTGGAATTCGGGCGGCGGCATCAACGTCAACGCCCGCAACTTCGACGACCGTCTGACGCGCGGCGGGCCGGGCGGCTACACGCTTCCGAACGTGAACGGCTGGTACTACTTGAGTACAGATGGACGGAAGAAAGTGAGCTTCAACTGGAACCTCAACTTCTTCCGCACCAGCCGATCGCACGGCGTCCAGATTGAACCAAGCGTGACCGTCCGGCCGACGGCGGCGTTCTCAGCCGAGTTCGGCCACATGTTCGACCAGAATCTCAACGATTCGCAGTGGATCGTCGAGGAGATCAGAGACGATCGCACGCGCTACGTGTTCGGGCGTCTCGATCAGCACACCAGCTCCATGACGATCCGCGCCAACTACACCATCACTCCCAACCTGTCGGTGCAGGTCTACGCGCAGCCGTTCGTGTCGTCGGGCAACTACACACAGTTCAAGGAGCTGGTCAACGGACGCGCGTTGGATTATGACGATCGCTATGCGGCCTACGCGTATGCGGGCTCACCGGACTTCAAGGTGTTGTCGTTCCGCACGACGAACGTGATGCGCTGGGAGTACAAGCCCGGCTCGACGCTCTTCGTCGTCTGGCAGCAAGGCCGCGAAGGGCTCGGCACGCCAAACGGTTTCCGCTACGGTCAAGACTTCGGCGACGTCTTCGCCACCGCCTCCTCCAACGCCCTTCTCGTCAAGCTCGCCTACTGGCTGAATCCGTAGAATGTAGGTCCGCCTTTCGCCGGACCGTATGACGCATGTGTAGTGTCCGCCTTTAGGGGGACGGTATGACGCACGTGTAGTGTCCGGCTTTAGCCGGACCGTATACTCCGCCTAGATGTTCAACGCCTCCGCGGAGTATTACGACCTGATCTACGCCGCGTTCAAGGATTACGCGGCGGAGGTCGACGTCGTCAGCAGCCTGTTGCGTCGCCTGAATCCGGATTGCCGCACGGTGCTCGACGTTGGCTGCGGCACGGGGGAGCACGCGCGACTGCTCACCGATCGAGGATTCGCCGTTGACGGTATCGACATCGAGCCCGCGTTCGTGCGGATTGCCTCGGGGAAGAACCCGTCCGGTCGCTTCGTGGCCGCCGACATGAGCGACTTCCAGCTGCCGACTCGTTACGACGCGCTTCTGTGTCTGTTCAGCTCGATTGGCTATCTGCGGACGCCGGAGCGTGTGACGCGCGCGTTTCAGTGTTTCCGGAACCATCTCGCGCCCGGCGGCGTGGCACTCGTCGAACCGTGGTTCCCGCCTGGCGTGCTCGAAGCCAACCGTGAATTCACGCACACCGGAAAGGCGGATGGCATCAAAGTGTCGCGGCACTCGCGCACCGAGATCGACGGAACACTGTCGCGACTCCTGTTCGAGTACGAGATCGATGATCATGGTGAGGTTCGCCGCGTCAGCGAGGTTCACGAGCTCGGGCTGTTCACGACCGAGGAGATAATCCAGGCCTTCGCTGCCGCAGGACTGCACGTCGAGCACGACCCGGAAGGATTGATTGGCCGCGGACTCTTCATCGCCAGGAATGCACAACGATGACGGACGGACGCCGACAGTTGCTCATGCGCCTCGTGCTGGTGCTCGACGCGGTCGTGTGTGCCGCATGGGTGTACTGGTCCTTGTCGTCGCTGTTTAGAATGGTGCGCGACACGGGAAGCGGCGGCATTGGCAGCGTAAGCGTCAGCTTGGTGAGTCCTGCAGGTCTGGAGCTCTTTCTGACAGTCGCTGCTCCAGTCATCAGCATCTGGCTCGCGCACCTGTCCGCGTGCCGGCTGGCAAAGCGGTGGCGCAACGCTCATTTGGTGACAACCCTGGCGCTCGTTCTCGTGCCGATAGCGTGGTTCAATCCTTATACGTTCTTCGGATCGTCCGTTCTGTTCCTGCCGCTGCAGCTGTTCTTCGTCGTCGGCGCAATTGCCATATGGCTCGCCAGCCCACGCAAGCTGCCACCGACCGAGGCACCCGCGTGATTCGCATCGTCGTGACTGGCGGCACGTTCGACAAGACCTACGACGAGATCAACGGTCGCCTCTCGTTTGGTGCCACGCACCTGCCCGAGATGCTGCGCCTCGGCCGCTCGCGCGTCGAGACGACGATCGAGACGCTGATGATGATCGACAGCCTCGACATGACCGATGCCGATCGCGCGCGCATCGTCGAGGCCTGTGCGCGCAGCGCCGAGGACCGCATCGTGATCACGCATGGCACCGACACGATGGTCGAAACCGCGCGTGCCGTGGCGCACGGTGTCGCCGGCAAGACCGTCGTTCTCACCGGCGCGATGGTGCCGTACGCATTCGGCAGCTCGGATGGATTGTTCAATCTCGGCAGCGCACTGTCATTCGCGGAAGTGCTGCCGCCCGGCGTCTACATCGCCATGAACGGGCAACACTTTGCCTGGGACCACGTCAGAAAAAACCGACAGGCGGGTGTGTTCGAACGAATTTAGGTCCGGCTAAAGCCGGACACTACACACCTTCTGCCTGATCGATGGGTGCGAAGAAGTAGTCGTGCTCGCCGGGAGGCTCATGCCCCGCAACGCGGACAGCGTAGGCGATCTGCGCGAAGTGGCGGATCTCGTGCAAGAGGATGTGAGTCGTCAGCTTCCGCCGAAGCACGGTGATCATGGGACCGCCGCGGAGCGAGAACGTAATCGGTTCGCTGAAGCGTTGCTCATCAATGGTCGCCACATACTGGCGCAAATTCGCGCGCACACGATCGCCGAACGTGAACAGCGCCTCCAAGTCGTTCTGCGGAATATCGGTGTCTGGCAGCGGATGCCCTTCGAGGCGCGAGAGGTGCCGCTCCTCGACCCAGAAC
>DATCXH010000897.1:0-4545 GCA_036565925.1 Vicinamibacterales bacterium | reverse complement strand
CCGCGCCAGCGCCGGCATTTGAGAGCTATAGCAAGTTCGATTTCGTCCCCGGCGACAAGATCGTGGCGATGGAGGACTTTACGCAGGACGCGATTGGCGATTTCCCCGCGAAGTGGAACACCAATGCGTCGGGTGAAATCGTGACGATCGCCGGGCAGCCCGGCCGATGGCTCAAGGTGACGAGAGCCGGCGTCTTCACACCCGAGTTCGTCACCGACTTACCCGAAAACGTGACGGTGGAATTCGACATGGTCGTTCGACCCGGCTTCTCTGTGGGATTCCCATTGGAGGTCGCACTCGCCCAACTCACCAACGCGAAGAACATCGACGACTGGGAGAGTGGCTCGAATACCGTCACCGTGACGGCGTTCCCCGGGTATGGCGGCAACACGTCTCAAGGGATCTCGACCATCAAATCTCGCGTCGACAGCGCGAGCGGCGCCTCCAACCAGACGAACACGACGCAGTTGACGGCCGACGGCAAGGTGATACACATCGCGATGTGGCGCCAGCGGCAGCGTGTGCGCGTCTATATGAACCAGGAGAAGGTCTGGGATCTGCCGCGAGCGGTGTCGGCGACGGCCAAGTTCAATTCGCTGATCTTCCTGGTGCGCGGCGGTTGTGGCAACTGCGAGTACCACGTGGGCAACCTCCGCATCGCCACAGGCGCACCCGATACGCGCAACAAGCTGATCACCGAAGGCAAATGGGTGACGCACGGGATTCTGTTCGACTCGGGAAGCGACCGCGTCAAAGGTGAGTCATACGGGTCGTTGAAGGAAATCGCCGGTGTACTCGGCGAGAGCGGCGACGTGAAGATACAGATCGTCGGGCACACCGATTCGGATGGTGATGATGCCGCCAACCTCGACCTTTCCAAGCGACGTGCTGCCGCGGTGAAGGCGCTGCTCGTGAGCGAGTTCAAGATCGATGCGGGCCGGCTCGACGTGGACGGCAAAGGAGAGAGTCAGCCGATCGATAAGAACGACACGCCCGCCGGGAAGGCCAACAACCGTCGCGTCGAGTTCGTCAAGCGTTAGGCGTGCAGCACTGAGCTCTCGCGCGGCGCGCCGCATCCCGCCTTGTTCCCGACGATCAACTCGAGTGCTCGCCGAACGGACGGTCGCGGCCGCTTGAACGCGGTGAACGCGAACGCCACTCCCCTCACCGTGTATCCGGAATTTCGAGCGCGATAAACACGCCGTGCCGGTTGTACTGCGTCCAGGGTGACAGCCCCATCGAGTTCGCATGTGAACACCGCTGCGCTGACGATCGAACGGGTCGACGGCTTCTTTCCCTGAAAAAGATGAGGTGCATATCCACCGTTCAGTTACCGCGGCTTGCAGAGAGTAAGGTGTATACGGCGTTGACGCGAGGATTTCACAGAGGCCCACATCGCGATGAGTACACCCAGCCCGCAGCCGCCGCCACCTTCGGCGGACGACACGCCACTCCCGTCGACGCCAGCAAAACAGGCCGCACAGAAGCCGTGGCGCACTGAAGGTCTCCCCCCGCGCCAACCGGAGAAGCCGCGGATGCGGCCCTCAATCCTTGCGCTGTGGGCGGTCGGCTACCTGCTGCTGTTCGGAGTGCTGATGGTGCAGGATCGGCTGTCCGGACCACAGCCGGTGCCCTACACCGAATTCAAGAATCAGGTGACCAGCCACAACGTGAGCACCCTCTTCGCTCGTGGCAATTCGATCCAAGGCGAGTTGAAGAAGGCCGCCGCCGTTCCAGGGCAGCCGGATAACACCTATCAGCGATTCTCCACCGAGCGACCGACGTTCGCGACTGACGACCTTCTCACTGAGTTGACTGCCAGCGGCGCCACCGTGCGTGCGACGCCGCTCGTCGCGCAACGTGGGTTCCTGACGAACCTTTTGATCTCGTTCGCACCGATTCTGCTGCTGGTGGCGTTTTACGTGTGGATGTTTCGACGCCAGCAACGGGCGATGGGCGGCATTCTCGGCGGTGGGAAGCAGAAGCGTGTCGATCCTGAGAGCGTCCGCGTCACGTTTGATGACGTCGCCGGAATCGACGAGGTCGAAGCAGAAATCAACGAGGTCGTCGACTTCTTGAAGGACCCGGAGAAATATCGACGCCTGGGCGCGCGTGCTCCGAAAGGTGTCCTGCTCGCCGGCGCGCCGGGGACGGGAAAGACCTTGCTCGCACGGGCGACCGCGGGCGAAGCGAAGGTTCCGTTCTTCAGCGCCAGCGCTTCTGAGTTCATCGAGATGATCGTCGGCGTCGGCGCCAGTCGCGTTCGCGAGCTCTTCAACGAAGCCAGGAAGGTCGCCCCGGCGATCGTCTTCATCGACGAGATCGACACCATCGGCCGGGCGCGCGGCGGCGCGCGCTCCATTGGCGGTCATGACGAGCGGGAGCAGACCCTCAATCAGATCTTGACCGAGATGGACGGATTCTCGGGTCACGAAGGCGTCGTGGTGCTTGCGGCGACCAATCGACCAGACGTTCTCGATCCTGCGCTGTTGCGGCCCGGCCGATTCGATCGGCAGATCATGGTGCATCCGCCGGATCAGAGGGGCCGTGTGGAAATCCTGAGAGTCCACACGCGCAAGGTCCCTCTTGCCCCCGATGTGGATCTGGAGCAACTCGCCGGCTCTACTCCGGGCATGACCGGCGCCGACCTTGCGAATCTTGTGAACGAAGCGGCGCTTCTTGCCGCCCGCCGCAAACAAAACGCGGTCCATCAACGGGACCTGACGGAGTCCCTCGAGAAAGTGCAACTGGGGACCGCCAGGAACGTCGTCATCCCTGAAGCGGAGCGTCGTCGCACCGCGTATCACGAAGCGGGGCACGCGCTCATCGGCATGCTCCAGCCCGGTGCGGATCCGATTCGCAAGGTGTCAATCATTCCGCGTGGCCGGGCGTTAGGTGTCACGTTGTCGACGCCTGAATCCGATCGTTACGGCTACGACGCGAGCTATCTCCGTGGCCGCATCATCGGCGCCCTGGGAGGCATGGCGGCAGAACAAGAGGTGTTCAACATCGTGACGACCGGCGCCGAAAACGATCTCGAGATGGTCACTCGCATCGCGCGATCCATGGTCGGCCGGTGGGGGATGTCTGAACGGATCGGTACGCTCTCGGTCCTCCCTGCCGAAGGCGATCCGCGGATGGCCGGCATCTCCGACGGCCTTCTCAATGCGGTCGACGAAGAGGTGCGGCGGATCACCGATGAATGTTACGCAGAGGCGCGTCGGCTGCTGCGGGAGAACCGCGGCAAACTCGATGCAATCGTCACTCAGTTGCTCGCGCGCGAGAGCCTGGACGAACCTGAGATCTATGCAGCGGCTGGAATCTCCCGTGCACTGAACAAACCCTCGGCGGCGCCGGTGCCGGCCTAGCCTGCGGAGATCGTCACGGGTCAGTCACGACGTCCTGCCTGCTCTCGTTTTGTGTCCCCGCTCGGTCGTGAGGTCGTCACTCTGGAGATTGGGACAGCGGGCCAGTCCGACTGCCACGCATCGTCAGGTGTCTTTTCCTCGTACTCGATGTGAACTGGCATCCCGCTGAGCCGATCGAACAGGCGGACTTCGCCGAGAATGGGCCACCAGTCGTACAGGAACACTTCCAAAGGACGCCACATCGCTACCCATCCACCGATGAGAAAGCCTTCTCGCACCATATCGGACACGCCGTTCTCGCTGACATTCGCGATGAAGTCGCTGAGCGTCACGGATGCGGCGAGGAACGCGAGCGCGATAACCAGACTGATGCGACCGCGCCGGAACAGCTCGCGGAGGGTTCGTCGCGACGCAGCGGCGCGCGCCTTGAAGTACTGGTGAACGGCGTCGCGCAGCAGCCCCGCTTCGTCTGCGCGCCCGGCAGTACGTTCGAGGTGCACGCGCAACGCCAGAGGTGCGTCACGAGGGAAATCGCGCGCCCATTCGACGATGAAGCTCTCGGCACGCGGATCCAAGTCGCGCTCGCGGAATGGGGAAGGGTCAATCGCGTTGAAGAGCTGCCGCAGTTCGGTCACGCGAACTTCAATGACCTGTGAACCTGTCGCGATTACGTCACCCGCAGATTGCGGAGGCATCACCGACCCTCGCGCGAAGAATACCTGACACGCTTGGGGTTTACCTCAATTGATCCTTGGCGTCGTCGATTTGTATATTCGGATTCCGCATGTCGCCCCATCACGACGGCCAACCGGCGTGCCCACAGTGTGGCGGTCATGGCATCGCTCGATCGGTGAGCATCAAGGGCGACCAGCGCATCGTTTCGTACGAGTGCGAGAACTGCCGTCGTGGGTGGGACGTCACCGACGATGACCCGCGCGTGAGCTGGTACCAAATCGGCGCAAGCCTGCCCAAGCAGTAGTCCCCTCTGCGCCGCGTCCTTCGGCCGACGTTACAAAACGAAACCTCGGCCTCAAAGTGAAACGGGCATGCGATGAGGATCGTCGTTTGGCGGCCGTTTCAGGCGGCCCGCAATTTGCTCTATGAGGGTGTGACGATTGCCATGCGGGTCTTCATCACTCCCTCCATCCGTGCCTGCCTTCTAGCGGCGGTGTCGCTG
>DATCXH010000852.1:0-9551 GCA_036565925.1 Vicinamibacterales bacterium | reverse complement strand
CAGCCGATAGACGACGACCATCGGCTTCTCGTGCAGCGTGCACTGAATGGTGGCTGTCCCGGACGCTGTGATCACCACATCCGACGCGGCCAACACGTCGTCAGTTCGCTCGCGCACCAGGACCACGTCAGCGTCGAGATCGTCGGCGACGAGCGGCGCGAACAACGAGTCGGCCATCGAGGGCGCACATGCGACGACGAACTGCGCATCGGGGACTCGCGCGCGAATCAGCGGAATGGTCTCGGCCATCACCGGGACAGTGCGATCCAACTCGTTCTTGCGACTCCCCGGCAACAGCGCCACTGTGGGAGCCGTCGGAACCAGACCACGCTCGGTCAGAAACGCCTCGCGAGGCTGACCCGACTTGGCGAGATCGACCAGCGGATGACCAACGAATTGCACGTTGACGCCGGCATCGCGGTACAACGCCTCTTCAAACGGAAAAATCACCAGCACACGGTCGACGTACGTCTTCATCGTTTCCATGCGGCCGGGGCGCCATGCCCACAACTGCGGGCTCACGTAATAGACGATCGGAATCCCAAGACGACGAAGCGCCGACAGTAGTCTGAAATTGAAGTCCGGCGAATCGATGGCCACGAACACGTGCGGACGCAACTCACGTGCCGCGTCAACCAGGCGCCGCAGCATCGCGAACGAACGTGGGACGATGCGGATGGCTTCGGTCAGCCCGGTAACCGCGAGTCCACCGAAGTCGCCGATGAGATGGCCGCCGGCGGATCGCAGGCGTTGGCCGCCGAAGCCAAAGATCTCGGCATCGGGCTGACGCCGGTGCAGTTCAGCGGTAAGCGCTGCGGCATAGAGATCGCCTGACGCCTCACCGCAGGAGATCATGATTCGCATCGACGCCGCCGACAAGGTTATGGACGGGGTGAACCGTCCGGGGTGACAGCCGCGCGCCGCGGCGGCTCTTTCTTCAACGTCGCGGACATGAGATCGAGCTGTTCGATCGGGATGATCTCGAAATCAGTAAAGCCGACCGCGCGCAACTGAGACACAAAGCCCTGGGCGTTGCCGACCAGCACGATCGACAAACGGTCGGGCTTGATGTATTGACGGGCGACACGCTGTATGTCGTCGGGCGTGATCGCCAGCACTCGTTCACGGAACGTGCTGATCTCCTCGAGCGGCAGCTCATAGAACATCGCGTTGAGTACGATCGTCGCGATGTCGTTCGGCGTTTCAATCGTCAGCGGGAAACTCCCGGCCAGATAGGCTTGTGCGTCGGCGAGCTCGCGCTCGTAGACACGTTGCCGCGGCAGCTTCGCACACTCCTCGACCGTCAGCCGCAGTGCCTCACCTGTGGTTTCGGTCCGCGTATTCGTCTCGGCGACGAAGTCGCCCGCCTGCTTCATGGACTGACTGTTCGCCTCTGCGCCATAGGTGAGGCCGCGCTCGGATCTCAACACACGATGCAACCGGTTCGCACCCTCGCCACCGAGGATCTTCACCGCCAGGTCCCAGGCGAGATAGTCCGGATGTTTCCGTGGAATCGACAACTGGCCAACGCGGATCTCGGTCTGCACCGCGTCCGGCTTGTCCACGATGATCAGCCGGCGGGTCGGCGCCGGTGGATCGATGGGCTTCCACGGCGGAACCTCGCCGCGCGCCCACTTGCCGAACACACGCTCGGCCTGTCCAAACGCGTCCTCACCCGTGACGTCGCCGACGATCGCCAGGATCATGTTGTTGGGTACGAAGTACTGGCGATGGAACTGCCGCAGGTCGTCCTGCGTGATGTTGGTCAGCGTCTCCGGTGTGCCGCTCCCCGGCAGCCCGTAGGGATGGAAACCGTAGACGAGACGATCGAATAAGACCGACGCGACATAGTCAGGGTCCTGGTCGCTCACCTGCAGCGATGAGATCGCGCGCTCACGCTGCCGCTCGATCTCCTCAGGCGAGAACGCGGGATTTCGGACGATGTCGCCAATCAGATCCATCCCGAAGGCAAAGGAGTCCTTCATCACCACCGCGTTGACGTAGGTCAGATCGGTCCCTGACCCTGTGCCGATCGCGCCGCCGATGAAGTCGATCTGTTCGGCAATCTGCTGCGCCGATCGCGTCGTCGTGCCCTGGTCCAACAGATGGGCGACGAGCTCGGCGATACCGCGCTTGCGTTCCGGGTCCTGTGCGGCGCCGGCGCGGGTGAGCAATCGCATCGTGACCGCGGGCTGCTCGTGGTGGAGGATGACCATCACCTGCATGCCGTTCGAGAGCGTGCGGATCTCGTAGGGCGGGAACTTGAACTCCTTCGGCGCCAGCGGTCTCGGCGCTGACTCTGAGGGCCAGTTGGCGACTTGCGCCTGGGCTAGAGTCGCGCACAACACAACTCCCAACGCCCAAATCCCAACGACAAACCTTTCCCAACGCCCAGCCCCCAACGCCCAACGGTGCTTCATCGCGAGCCTCCAGTTTTCGGCAGGATATGGAGCACCACGCGGTTGTTGGGCGTGAAGTATGTCCTGGCAACGCGCAGCACATCGGCCTGCGTCACGTTCATGAAGATGTCGAACTCGCCGTCGGCGGCGGCGATGTCGTTGTGGATCACGGCCGAGTGTGCCAGATGCCGCGCCTTGTCCTCGTTCGACTCGCGGCTGACGATGTAGTCGCGCGCGAACTGATTCTTGGCGCGCTGCAATTCGTTGGCGAGAACCGGTTCTTTCGTCAGCTTGTCGAACTCGGCAATGAGTGCCTGTTCGGCCGCTTGCGGCGTCTGCCCTGGCTGCACGATCGCGACGGCATAAAACAGATTCGGATCTTCGGTGATGTTGCCGCTGCCGAACGCCGTCAGCGCGAGCCGTTTCTTGTACATCAGCTCGAGCGGGATCCGTGCGCTCTGCCCGTCGGACATGATCTTGGCGGCGATGTGCAGCGGGTAGGCATCGGGGTGCCCGTCATACGTCACGTGATACGCGACGACGACGGCCGGCAGCGGCCATGACTCCTCGAGGACCGCACGGCGCTCTTTCGTCTGCGTCGGCTCTTTCGGGATGTCGCGCGGCACCGGCTTGGTCCCCTTCGGCACGCGCGCGAAGTACTGCGTCACAATCTGCAGGGCCTGCAGCGAGTCGAAGTCGCCGACCACCGTGACCGTCGCGTTCTCCGGCACGTAGTACGTGCTGTGGAAATCGCGAACGTCGGTGATCGAAGCCGCCTCGAGATCGGCCATGCTGCCGATCGTCGGGTGCTTGTACGGATGATTGGTGAATGCGTGGTCGTAGATGATTTCCGACAACCGGCCGTACGGCTGATTCTCGACGCGCATCCGCCGCTCTTCTTTCACGACCTCGCGCTCGCGCCGGAACGCTTCATCGTCCACTCGCAGCGTCGCCATGCGATCCGCCTCGAGCCACAACGCGAGTGGCAGGTAGTGCGCCGGCAACGTCTGCCAGAACACCGTCTCGTCTTCGGTCGTGTAGGCATTGCTGCGTCCACCGACGCTCGCGATGATCGAGGTATGGGAGTCGGGCTCGACGTTTTTCGAGCCCTTGAACATCATGTGCTCGAACAAGTGCGCGAAGCCGGTGCGGCCGGCGCGCTCGTTCTTCGAACCGACGTGATACCAGACCGAGACGTGCACGATCGGCGTCGAGTGATCCTCGGAGAGGATGACGCGCAGCCCATTGGGTAGCGTCGAGATCTGATACGGGAGTTTCGGCGGCCGCACCGCAGCGTCGAGCGGCGACCATGCGAACACGGCGAGCCCAACGACGATCGACAGTATCGCCGGGGCTGCCGTCAGGCGGCCCTGGCGAGAGCGCGCGAATCGCATGCAGTGATTATCCCAGAGGTTAGCGGCTCAGCAGACGGAAGCCGACGCTCGCCCATCTCGCAGTACCGAACTCCAACGGCGACGGATCGATGCGCTGCTCTGCGGCGAGAAAGAACTCCATCGCCCCCCGTCGTCCCTCGAAACGCACGCCTGTTTCACCGCGAAAGCCGGTTTGGTCCCCGCGATTCTGCGAGTCGTCCACGCCAAGACGACGGATCGTGCCGGCGAAGAGCACAGCGACCGTCGGCCGAATCTGCACATCGCTGCGCACCGCCCCTTCGATCTCCCACGTGTAATCCACGAAGGCTCTCGCGACCACGCCGCGCACATCGACCCGACCGTCGACACGCGTGCGCCCAGCGGTGAGCGACCGTTCCAGCCGCACGCCCGCCATGTTCCAGGCGACGGCGACGCGGTTGTCGCGATCGGCCAGGTGACGCGACTGGTGATAGAAGACGCCGGCGACTTCAACACTGGGTGTCCGCACAGACGCCGTGCCGCTCAGGATGTAGTTGCCCTGGTTCGGATCGAAGTGACGGATCTCGTCACCGAGAATCGCCTGATAGTTGGCAAGAAACGTGGCGCGGCCGGTGCCGTAATCGATGACATCGAGCGCGCCGCCAAAATTCATGTCCCACACGAACGCGAGACTTTCGTCCCACAGGTGCTCGGCGGAGAGGAGGAACGTCGTTCGCGGCAACAGCTGCACACGCGCGGCTGGCGGCTCTGCGTCTTTCGGGGTCTGCGCGGCCCCCGTGTCGGCCCACAACACGACCGCCAGCGCCATGAGGGCGCTCAGGGGGAGTCGAGCGTACTGTTTCACTCTGGGGACCTTTCGGTGGACTCGGCGCTTGATGAGAGAAATCGCGCGATGCGCGTTTCGAGCGCCTCGATGCGGCGTTTGAGTTCGGGTAGACGTTTGAAGAGCACCGACGCTTTGCGCCAGTCACGGCTGTCAATCGCCGGATACCCCGCCACCATGGCGCGCGGCTCGAGCGAGTTGGTCACGCCCGACTGCCCCACCGCCACAGCACCACGGCCGATCGTCAGGTGACCGCCGACGCCCACCTGCCCACCGAACACCACATCGTCATGGACATCGGTACTGCCAGCAATGCCGACCTGCGCGGCCAGCAACACGTTGCGGCCGATGGTGACACCGTGGCCAATCTGCACGAGGTTGTCGATCTTGGTGCCCGCCTTGATGCGTGTTTCGCCGACGGCGGGTCGATCCACCGTCGTGTTCGCGCCCAGTTCCACGTCATCCTCGATGATGACGGTGGCGACCTGGGGAATCTTTTCGTGCGTGCCGTCGCCTCGCCGGACGAACCCGTAACCGTCGCCACCGATCACGACGCCGTTCTGCAACACGACGCGATCGCCCAGCGTTACACGCTCGCGGATCGACACATTCGAATGGATCACACAGTCCGAACCGATGCGCGCACCGGGACCGATGGTGACATTGGGAAAGACGATCGTCCTGTCGCCGATCGCTGTCCCCTCGCCGACAGAGACGAACGCACCGAGCGAGACATCAGCACCGATCTGCGCGTCGGCGGCGACCGACGCAAGCATGTGGACACCCGGGGCCGGACGCGACACCGGCGCAAAGAGTCCAACCGCACGCGCAAATGCCAGGTATGGATCTTTCGCGCGGAGCATCGCGCACGGCGCAGCCGGCGCATCGTCCTTGAGGATCACGGCCGAGGCACGTGTGGTGCGCAGGGCCTTTTCGTACTTGGGATTGGCGAGGAACGTGATGTCGCCCGCTTCGGCCGTTTGGATGCCGGCGACCCGTCGGATTTCGACGTCGCCGTCACCTTCCAACCGACACTCGAGCCGCTCGCCGAGTTCGCGCAGTTTCACCTGAGCCGAGATTGTACTGCCTCCGTCGTGTGCCATCATGACAGAAGCCTTCCGAGAACTGCCCCCATCCATCATGTCCAACATCGCGTATCGCCTGGCTCGACGCATCGCGGTCTCGGTCGTCGGTTTCACGGTCCTGGCGATTGGGATTGCGATGATTGTGCTGCCAGGTCCGGCGTTCATCGTGATTCCGGCAGGCCTCGGTATCCTCGGGCTCGAGTTCGCGTGGGCGCGGCGTTGGCTGCAGAAGGTGAAGGAGAAGGCCGAGGCTGTCGCGAAGACGGTCACCGGGTCGGGGACGCCAAAGGAGTAGTGTCGGCCGCGTCACCGACGCCGACGCTGAGTCGTCGGCCGCGGGTTGACGGGCACGGCTGGCTTTCCCGCCGCTTCCCATGCCCCGGCAATCATCGCCGCCGATGCGGCAATCGATTCATTCAAACGCCGCTCGACGACTGCACGGTTCGCCTTGAAGAACGCCGCGTAATATGCATCGTCGTATTCGTCACGTGAGCCGATGGCATCGAGATCGGCCTTGAGGATCGGTGGAGCGAGCTGCGTGCCCTGCAGCACCACGTCGAAGATGAAGTCGCGCGGATTTCGGATTGGCGAGATCGGTTTCGGTGCGATCGTCCATTGATCGCGATAGCGCTCGAACAAGAACGCCTCGAACCGTGAATGGATGCCGCGCTGCCCGGTGAGCTGGCCGTCGTAGTTCAGCACCGCGTGAAATGGCACGTGCGCATCGCTCACATAGTGTGTGAGCCACGCCGAGAAGAACAGGATGTCGAAACGGCCGAACGGGCCGCGACGTCCGTAGGACTCGAACGCCCGCTGCAAATTCCCGAACATTTCCTCGGCGCGCCACGGCAGCGTGCCGTTGTCGTCGATGCGCTTCTTGCCGAACTTGGCAATCGCCGCGGTGTAGTCACGCGGCAGCCCGTTGTATGGGTACTTGCCGTATCCTTCCCAGTCCAAATCCAGGAAGTGGTTGGAATCCTCCTGGGCATCGAAGCCCGCGACCTGCCAGGTATCGGGATCGATCGCCCGCTCAATGAGCGTGGACTTGTTCTGCTCGAACAGCGGCCGGATCTCGGGCGGGAGCAGACCGACGGCGCGCTCCATGATGAACTTGTGAGCTTCGTAGCCCCACGCGTGAGTGGGCGTCGGAGTCGCCGCCAGCGCCAGCACACCCAGCACGACGATCAATCGGCGCATGTGTCGCTCAATTATTGCTCGATGGCGGCACCAACAGCAGGATAGTCGACGCGCTGAATCCGTTCCGACCGGCAAACCGCATGTCCGAGACGGTC
Organism: Vicinamibacterales bacterium; assembly: GCA_036565925.1. Lineage (GTDB taxonomy): Bacteria > Acidobacteriota > Vicinamibacteria > Vicinamibacterales > UBA2999 > Gp6-AA40. Next base: position 2,579 of record DATCXH010000852.1, on the reverse strand, counting down.
ACCCGAACTCCCGATGGCGTGGGTTCGATCGTCCAGAACGGAAATCGCGACCACACGAGAAACGCGCGGATGTTGTTATCCTGACGGGCAGCAACGACCTCGGGGGCATCGCCGTTTTTGGGAATTTTGTCCGGAACGAACGTCACCGACCGTTGCAGCCAGGAAAACGTCCCGTACTCGTAGTGGTTGCCGGCGTCGACGATGACTTGCCGGCCGAGCGGCCACACCGGCAACGGACCAACCATCAGGGCATGGACCTCAGTGCCGCGCGTGCTTCTCCAGGTGTCGGCCACGATGCCCCGCGCCATCTTGCCGGAGATAACCATCACGGCAACGTAACAACTCATGACAATCAGCGCCACTCGCGCAGGACGCGGCCGGTCACGCGCGAGCCAGATCCCGACGGCCATCATCGTCCACATCCAGGGGTCGACGATGAAAATGGCGTCCCCGTAGAACCAGTGCCAGTTGATCGGACTCAAGAGACGCACGCCGTAGTTGTTCAGGTAATCGAGGAAGACGTGCGAGTAGACGCCGACAAACGCCAGCAGCAGCGTCCATCCTGCATGAAAGGAACGCTCTCCTTCAACACCTCGCGCACGTTTGAATCGATCGAACAGCCAGACGCATCCGGTCACGACGACCGGGAACACGATCTGAGCCAAGATGCCGTGTGTCCAGCCGCGTCTGAACTCAATCCACGGCTGGCCGGACGCAAACACCAGGACGTCGACGTCGGGGATGTTGGCCGAGATCATCAACGTCGCCGCCCCGAAGCGGGTGCGTCGATTCAGGCCGGCGGCGCCACACGCGGCGCCAACAAGCGTGTGACAGACGTTATCCATGAGTCGTGTCGTTCACGGTTGCAAGTTCTCTCTTCTCCGTTCGTGTTCAGGTTCGCTACGCTCGTTCTCCAAACACCAGCGCTTCGAAGACGAAGATGCGTGCGCCGCGTCGCCAGGCGTCGGGGGCGAGTCCGGCCTTGAGACAGGTGTGATTGAGGAAGGTGTCACGGTCCCACCCGTGTTCTTCCGGCACTTGCGGCAGCAGAAGGCCACGGCTGGTCCCCTGCTCGACGATCAGTCCATGCTTTCCGACTTCGATTTCATCGACTGATTGAATCTCGCGTTCGTTCGTGAGGATCGAAATCTCCAGATCGATGCCGTCGAGCTCCTCTGGTACGACGCGATCGAATCGGGGATCCGAGTCCGCGACGGCCTGAGCGAGATCCACAACGAGCCGCGCGATCGGCAGCGGTGAATTCAATCGTCCGAGACAGCCGCGTAGTTCGCCGTCGTGAAAGATCGACACGAATGCACCGCTGCGAACATCAGGGGCCACTGTGCTGTCGATGTTGGGAACACCGGTACAACAGACGCGCGCCTCGAGTGCGCAACGCGCAAGCTCGATCAGGCGGCGCTGGTCGTCGAGGGAGATCACCATATCGCAGCTGCCATGTAGCCAACGACCGACGACTTGTCACCGGATACGTCGCCGGAGTCCGCATACTGTAGCAGCCGGGCATGGCCGGCGCCGAGCCGACGGGCCGCATCCATGACGGCGACCATCGGTCCTCCCCCGCACGCGTGACGGGGTTCCGCGTCGAGCGCGCGCATCAGGCCATCGGCGTCGAGCCGCTCGACATGCTCGATCACGCGCCTGTCCAATGCCATCGCCGTGGTGGCATCCTCGTAATGCGAAAGGTCACTGCTCGCGACGAGCAGCGCATCGGGTGCATGCTTCTCAATCGCCTGCGCGATGGCGGCGCCCAGCGCAAATGCCGTCTCACGCGTCTGGTAGCCCATCACCATCGGGACGATGGGCACGCCCGGCAGCACGTGAGCGATAAAGGGCATCTGCATTTCTAGACAATGCTCGCGTCCGTGCGCGGCCGGCAGATCGACGATCTGCGATGAAGCATCGGCGACCGCCCTGGCGAGCGCCTGGTTGACCTTCACCGGTCCGAGCGGCGTCTCCCACTCGCCGTCCGGCCAGACCGAGACACCTTGAAACGGGATGAAGTGCGATGGGCCGACCAGCACGATCGCCGAGTGCTGATGCCGGCGCGCCACGTTGTAGGCGTACGCAGCAACCGGCCCCGAGTACATCAAGCCCGCATGCGGCGCGACGATCGCACGGAGCCGGCCGGCGGGATCGTCGACCCGGGCCCGTTCGAGATAGCCGTCGAGGTGCGCTATCAACCGCGTGGGATTGTCGGGATACCAGGTCCCCGCGACCGACGTGCGCCTGACTGATGCCACGACCCGATCCTACGCCTTGGACCTGACCTGTGGGACCTGACGCTCGTCGGTGCCCCCTGACGCTGGTCGGTGCAAGGGCGCTATCGCGTGTCGGTGCAAGACGGCTGACGTTTGTCGGTGCGAGGACCCTTCGGCCTGTCGGTGCAAGACGGCTGACGTTTGTCGGTGCGAAGACCCTTCGGCGGGTCGGTGCAAGACGACTGGTGCGTGTCGGTGCAAGGCGACTGACGCTCGTCGGTGCGAGGACCCTGCGGCGTGTCGGTGCACGACGGCTGGCGTTCGTCGGTGCTAAGACCCTGCGGCGAGTCGGTGCAACGC
>DATCXH010000850.1:0-7957 GCA_036565925.1 Vicinamibacterales bacterium | reverse complement strand
GCCGACGGCAACTTCGATGACGCTCCGCGCGCGACGACGATCCTCAGGAATGTGCTGGCACCCGTGCCGGCGTTCTCGGAAAGCCTGACGGCAGTGAGGACGCCGGCAGAGCTGATCGCCGAGCCGTTCGATCACTTCCTGGTGCTCGCATCACCGCCGTCAACGCCGTCGGTGCCAGATACCAAGCTGACCTTTACTGCGGAGCCTGTGGGTGCCGAATCTGGCCAGCAGATGGCGGTCGCAATCGCTTTCCCTCTGAACGTTGAAGGGACTGCAGCGCTCGTCGGCGCTGATTCCGCCAGCGTTCGAAGAATCGACGGTGCGCCCGGCACCTGGTCGTTGCCGGTGGGGAAGGCCGCTGGAAATGTTCTGCCGATGCGCGATTCCATCGTGCCGCTCGATTGGAATCACGATTTCCGCACCGACCTCGCGTTATGCGGTCCTGGCGGTGTGTTCCTCCTGCTGCAGAACGAGAATGGTTCATTCACCGATGCCACCGCTCGCGCATTCACCGGCACATTCCCGACCTACGACTGCGTCGGCGCATGGCCGGCCGACGTGGAGATGGACGGCGATCTCGATCTGGTCGTGGCGGTGCGCGATGGTGCCCCGGTCGTGCTGAGGAATAACGGCAATGGCACATGGCAGGCGCAACAGCCCTTTGCCGGCGTCTTCGATGTGCGTGCGTTCGCATGGGCGGATCTCGATCGTGATGCAGATCCTGATGCGGTGTTCGTCGATGCGTCCGGCGCGCTGCACATTTTCACGAATCGCCAGGCGGGATTGTTTGCTCGAGTAGAAGGTCTCGCCGGTCCATCGAAGGTCACCGCCGTCACCGTCGCTGATGTCGATGCTGACGGTGTGATCGAGGTGATTACGCTCGACATGGCGCGAGCGTTGAAGCGGACGTCTCGGCGAGGAGACTCGTGGACCACCAGCGACTGGATGTCCGGAGGCTCCCTTCCACTAGCCGGCAACCCGCGGCTTCTCACCGCCGACCTCGACAACAATGGCGCGCTCGACGTGATTGCATCTGGAAATGGCGCCACGCAGATCCTGCTGGGCACTCCGGAGCACGGATTGCACCCTCTAGGCGGTGTGCTACCTGGCGACATCTTCTCGGTCGCCGATCTCGATAGCGACGGCATGCTCGATCTCGTCGGCGTGGCAGACGGCCGGCCGACCAGGTGGCGCGGCAAGGGCTCTGCCGGTTATCACTGGAAGGTGATTCGCCCGCGTGCGCAGCAGAATGCCGGGGATCAACGCATCAACTCGTTTGGCGTCGGCGGCGATATCCAGGTCCGGTCGGGGTTACTCGTGCAGACACAGGTGCTCACCGGTGCGCCGCTGCACTTTGGTCTCGGCACGCACACCGCGATCGATGTCGCGCGCATTGTCTGGCCGAATGGCGTCGCGCAAGCCGAATTCCGTGGCGGCGTTGACGATGCGATAGTGGCGGAGCAGCGGTTGAAGGGCTCGTGCCCATGGGTGTTTGCGTGGGACGGCAGTCGCATGGGATTTGTCACCGACTTCCTGTGGCGCTCGCCGCTCGGCCTGCGCATCAACGCACAAGACACCGCTGGTGTGACGCAGACGGAAGACTGGGTGAAGATCGCGGGCGAGCAGCTGAAGCCGCACGACGGCGCCTACGACGTTCGGATCACTGCGGAGTTGTGGGAGACACACTTTTTCGATCACGTTTCACTACTTGTCGTCGATCATCCGATTGACACCGAGGTGTTCGTCGATGAGCGGTTCTCGCCTGCGCATCCGCCGTCGCTTGCCATCAATGTGATGGGCGCAGTCACGCGCATCGCGCGCGCCTGGGATGACCACGGCCAGGACGTCACCGATCTGGTGACGCGGCGCGACGGACGCTATCTCGCGACGTTCGAGCGCGGTGCGTATCAAGGGATCGCGAAGGAGCACTACGTCGAGTTTGAGGTCCCTGAGGTCCGCCTGCCGCCTTCGCGCGATGCGCTACGGCGCCCAGGAAAGCCGGACACTACACTCGTGGCGAGCGGCTGGACCTATCCAACCGACAGCAGCATCAACGTTGCTATCGGCCAAGGTGGGCACGTGAAGCCCAGCGGTGTCGCGCTCGAGGCGAGGGTTGCCGGCCAGTGGGTCACCGTGAATCCCGATCTTGGATTTCCAGCCGGCAAGAACAAGACGATGCTCGTCGATTTGGCGCGCGTGCCGGCAGACGCCGATCGGCTGAGGCTGCGGACCAATCTCGAGATCTATTGGGACATGCTCGGCGTGTCCGAGCGAAGACCGAGCCAGATCAAGACCACGCGTTTGCAGGCGTCTACCGCCGAACTCGCCTTCCGCGGCTATTCGCAGACCACGTCGCCTCGCGGCGATGCGCCGGAGACCCCGGTTTACGAACGGCTCGCGAATACCACGCAGCGCTGGCGCGATCTCGTCGGTTACTACACGCGCTTCGGTAATGTGAACGCACTATTGGCCGGTGTCGATGATCGATATGTGATCATGAACGCGGGTGATGAGCTGCGGCTGCGCTTCGAGGAGCAACCGCCTCCGCCGGCAGGCTGGCGCCGCGATTTCGTGCTGATTGGCGACGGCTGGGAAAAGGATGGCGATTACAACACCGGTTATTCAGACACGGTGCTGCCGCTCCCATCGCATAGCAGGCCAGACTACGGCGCCGCGGTCGCGAGCCTGACGCTGAAGGACGATCCCGTCTATCAGCGGCATCGCGAGGACTGGGAGCAGTACCACACTCGGTTCGTAACGCCGAGCGCGTTCATTAAAGGATTGAGCCGCCCTAAGGAATGATCCCCGCCCGACGACAACGAATCGCCTGGTTCGTGTGGACGATCGTCCTCGTGTCGGCGCTTGTCGCGATTCGCATGTTGAACTCGCAGGCGACCGCGGCGGCCCATGAGAGTACGAGCGGTGCACCCGCCGACGCACGGTTCGGCTTCAAGCTCGAAGAGTCTGCGAAGTCGCTCGGTGTCGACTTCGTGCACCAGGGCCCCACGTTCGACAGCCGGCTCGCGCACATCATGCCGCAGGTGGCGTCGATGGGCGCTGCGGTTGCCGTCGCCGACTTCGATCGTGACGGATGGCAGGACTTCTACGTCACGAACAGCGGCGAGGGCAGTCTCAATCGTCTATATCGCAACAAGGGCGACGGTACGTTTGTCGATGTTGCGGCACAGATGGGCGTGGCCGACGTCAATCAGCGTGATACCGGCGTGTCGATGGGCGCAGTGTGGGGCGACTACGACAACGACGGCTGGGACGATTTGTTTCTGTATCGCTACGGTCGGCCCGAGCTCTTTCACAACGATCAGGGCAAGCGCTTCGTCGCCGTCAGCGAGCAGGCGGGTCTGCCGAAGTGGGTGAACGCCAACAGCGCGACCTGGCTCGACTACGACCGCGACGGCCGACTCGATCTGTTTCTCGCCGGCTATTGGGCCGACGACATCAACCTGTGGAAGCTCGAGACGACGAAGATCATGCCCGAGAGCTTCGAGTACGCGACCAACGGCGGGCGCAAGTACCTGCTGCACAATCGCGGCGACGGGACCTTCGAGGACAAGGCTGCGGCGCTCGGCATCGCCAGCCGTCGCTGGACCCTCGCCGTCATTGCCGGCGATTTCCGCGGAACGGGCTATCCCGATCTGTTTCTGTCGAACGACTACGGCGTGTCGGAGCTGTTTGCGAACCAGGCAGGCAAGCGCTTCGTCGACGTTGCGCAAACGACCGGCGTTGGACGCTCGCCGAAGAGCGGCATGAACGCGTCGATCGGTGACGTGTTCAACGATGGTCGCCTGGCGATCTACAAGACCAACATCTCTGAAGCCGGCGTGCTCGTGCAGGGCAACGACCTGTGGGTGCCGAAGGGCGATGGCGCCGAGTACGAGAACCTGGCCTCGAGCATGGGCGTCGATTACGGCGGGTGGAGTTGGGGCGCGCAGTTCGGCGATCTGAACAACGACGGCGCGCAGGATCTCTATCTCACCAACGGCTACGTGTCAGCGGGCGAGCGCAGCAGCTACTGGTACGACTTCGCGGTGATCGCCGTCGGCCACAGCCAGATCATCGGCGACGCGGCAAACTGGCCGGCGATGAAAGGCCGGAGTCTTTCTGGTTATCAGCGCAAGCGGCTCTGGCTGAATGACGGGCTGGGACGGTTTACCGATGTCGCGCAAGTGGTCGGCGCGCGCGACACCTACGATGGACGCGCCGTCGCGCTCGCGGATCTCGGCAATCGCGGCGTGCTCGACGTGATCGTCGCGAATCAGAAGGGACCGCTGCTGATCTACAAGAACAACGTCGCGCCCGGTCGTCACTGGATCCAATTCGAGCTCGAAGGAACGAAGAGCAACCGCGACGCGATCGGCGCCCAGGTCGAGCTGCAGTGGAAGAATCGTCAGCAGGTGCAGCAGGTGACAACGGCAAGCGGATTCAGCGCACAGAACCAGCGTCGCCTGCACTACGGACTTGGTGACGCTCAGGCGGTGGAACGCGTCGTGATTCGCTGGCCCGCCGGCCAGGTTCAGACCATCGAACACCCGGCCGTTGACACACTGCACCGCATCAAGGAACCCCTTGTCGACTCCGACCAGGGCAGGCCCGATGTCCACTGATGCTCCACTGCTCGTTCAGGATCGGACTGCCGATGGGCGCCGCCGGTTCCTGACGCTCGACAACCGGTATCTGCCGCCGCTGCTCATTACGAGCATCCTGCTCGGCGCGCATCTGTCCTACGGGATCCTCGAGGCTTGGTACACAACTGCGCTGGCGATCGGGACCGCGATCGGCGCTGAGCTGATCATGGGCCGCGTCACGTACGGCAGATGGCCGCATCCGGCCAGCGCCTACATCAGCGGGATCAGCGCCGGCATTCTCGTACGGTCGCCGCTGCTCTGGCCGTACTTCCTGGTCAGCCTCGTTTCGATTACGTCGAAATACGTGCTGCGCGTAAAGGGCCGCCACATCTGGAACCCGACGAACTTCGGTGTCAGCGCCGCCGCGTTCCTGGCACCCGCAACGGTCACGGTCCTGAGCATTCAGTGGGGCAACGCGCTCGCGCCGATGATCATCATCTGGGTCCTGGGCTCGGTGATCGTCTGGCGCGTTGGCCGCGCCCACATCTCGGCGACCTACGTCGCGTCGTTCCTGTTCTTCTCGTGGGTGACGAGTCTGATCACCGGCAACGCATGGAGCGCGACCGTCGCTCCGATCACGGGACCGATGTATCAGCTGTTCATCTTCTTCATGGTCACCGACCCGAAGACGACGGTTCGATCGAAGTTCTGGCAGTGCGTCGTCGTCTTCCTGATCGCGTTCGTGGAGATGATCCTGCGGCTGAACCAGGTTCTCTACGCGCCGTTCTACGCGTTGTTCATCGTCGGTCCAATCGCGATGCTCGTGGACCTGTGGTTCCAGCCGCGCCTGGCAGTCCGCCAATCGTAGAGCGCACCTTCAGCGTGCGCGGCCAGTGGTCAGTGCTTCGAGATGAACTCCAGCACCGTGCGATTGAAGAACTCCGGCTGCTCCCAATATCCGGAGTGGCCCGCTTCCGGAATCACGACGGCCTTCGATCCCTTCACGTGTGCAGCGAACATGCGCATGATCGGCGGCGGCGCATACATGTCCGCGTCGCCGGTCAGTAATAGGGTCGGCAACGAGATCGTCTCGAGCAGCGCGAACGTCACGCGGTTGCGGAACGTCTGCGGCGGCGGCTGTGCGCTGGTCGGACGCGCGGTGCGTTCCAGCTCTCGCCATCGATCGGCGCCGCTTGGATTCGATACACGATAGGCCGGCCCCAACTCGCGCATGTCGGGAGACATCGCGAGAAAGTCCGGCGTTCTGAGTCGCTGCATCGCCGCCTGATATTCGGGATCCTGCACACCGCCGATGCTGTTGGCGACGACGAGGCTGCGCAGTCGTTTCGGAAATGAGAGCGCGTAGTCCCACGCCACGAAGCCGCCCGCAGCGGTGCCGACGAGATGGAAGCGATCGATTTTCAGGTAATCCATCAGCGCGTTCAGATCATCCGCCCCGGTTCCGGGCTGAGGTCCTGACGGATCGGCGACCGATCGTCCGTAGCCACGGCGGTCGTAGGTGATCACGCGATAGCGACGCGCTGCGAACGCGGCGCGCTGGTACTCCCAGACGCGGCTGCTGCCGGTGGCCGCGTGCACGAAGATCACGGGCTCGCCGCTGCCGCCGCTGTCGGTGAAGAACAGATGCACACCCGGCAGGTCGGCGGTCGCTTCGCGCGCGGGCGTTGGCGCGGGTGATTGCGCGAGCAGTGCGGACCCGAGGACGGCAGCGATCGTGACGCTGAGCGGGAGACGAGTGAACATGACAGGCTCCTAGGGTACACTGCCGCCCATGTTCAGCATCCTCAGCGTCATGCTTCTCGCCGCGCAGACGGCGCAGCCTTCCTGTGAAAAGCTCGCATCGCTCGCGCTGCCGAACACCACGATTAACTCGGCGCAGCTCGTACCGGCCGGTCCCTTTACGCCGCCGGCGCCGCAAGGACCGCCCGGAGGTCCCGTCGCACCCAATGCGCAGGGTCGTGGCGGTGGCGCCGGTGGACGAGGCGGTGGTCCGCCGGCTTCGCAGATCGTGCTGCCCGCGCACTGTCGCGTGCAGGTGGTGCTGAAGCCGTCGCCCGATTCGCATATCGAGATGGAAGTGTGGCTGCCGGCAGAGAACTGGAACGGCAAGTTCCAGGCGGTGGGCAACGGGGGATGGGCGGGAGTCATCAGCTATCCCGCGCTCGCCTCGGCGCTGCAGGAAGGCTATGCCGCCGCGTCGAACGACACCGGTCACAAGGGTGGCAACGCGTTGTTTGCGATCGGGCATCCCGAGAAGCTGACCGACTTCGCTTATCGCGCCGTTCATGAGATGGTGGTGCAGTCGAAGTCGATCATCTCGTCGTACTACGGTCGGCAGGCACGGCTGTCGTACTGGAACGGCTGCTCGACTGGCGGACGTCAGGGGCTCATGTCGGCGCAGAAGTATCCCGAGGACTTCGACGCCATCCTCGCGGGTGCGCCGGCGAACTATCAGACGCATTTGCACGCGTGGGATCTATCGGTTGCCGTCCCGGTGCTGAAGGATCCCAGCGCAGCGATACCGGCGTCGAAGCTGGCGATGATCAATCGAGCGGCGCTGAATGCCTGCGATGCGCGCGACGGCGTTGCCGACGGTCTCATCAACGAGCCGACGAAGTGCTCGTTCGACGTCGCAAAGCTCCAGTGCAAGGCAGGCGACGCGGAAGACTGTCTGACAGCACCGCAGGTCGCCGCAGCCAAGCGTGCGTATTCGGCCGCGAAGACCGCGAACGGCGAGCTCGTGTTCCCCGGCAAGGACCCGGGCAGCGAGACCGGGTGGGGAGGATTTGTGGGCAGCCAGCAGGCGCCTGGTGTGTCAGTGGGCTCGTTCCAGGTCGCGTATCAGGATGCGAACTGGGATCCCAAGACGTTCGACCTCGACAAGGACCTCAAGGCCGTCGACGAGAAGGTCGGGTCGATCGTGAACGCGGTGAATCCCGATCTCCGCGCGTTCAAAGCACGCGGCGGCAAGCTGATTCTGTATCACGGCTGGAACGACACGGCGATCTCCGCTGGCAACACCATCAATTACTACCAGAGCGTGCTGTCGAAAATGGGGGGCAGACAGGACGATTGGATCCGTCTCTTCATGGCGCCGGGCATGCAGCATTGCGGCGGTGGCCCTGGTCCGAATCAGGTGAACTGGATGGCGGCGCTCGAGCGCTGGCGCGAATCAGGGACCGCGCCCGAGCGTCTGGAGGCCGCACGCGTCACCAACAACCGCGTCGACATGACACGGCCGTTGTGCGCCTACCCGCAGGTTGCACAGTACAAGGGCGTCGGCAGTACGAACGATGCGGCGAATTTCGTTTGTAAGGCTCCCTAACGCGATCGTAGAGGCGGGTCTTTAGACC
>DATCXH010000833.1:0-2907 GCA_036565925.1 Vicinamibacterales bacterium | reverse complement strand
CGGTGACGATCAGCGACGGCGGTGCGTACTCCTCGAGTAACCGATGATGGGCATCGATGGGTGCGAACCGCTCAACCGGCCTGTTCTCGGCCGAGCGCATCAGCGTTGGCCGCGTTGGCGTGACCTTCGGTGCTTCCGGCGGCGCGACGCGGCTGGTAACGGTGCGGCTCTCGTAGAGATGGGCTGTGCGGTCGAATGGAGCGAAGAGATCGCTAAATCCGTCCGGTGACTCCGATGATCCGAGCATCAGCAGTGCCGATGGTCGCAGAGAGAAATGGAACGTTTCGAGGATGCGCTCCTGGGCGGTGCGGTTCAGGTAAATCAACAGGTTGCGGCAGGAGATGAAATCGAGATGCGAGAACGGCGGATCCTTGATGACGTTGTGATGCGCGAACAGCATCATTTCCCGAAGCTGGCGCTTGACACGGTACCCACTGGCCTCGTGGTGGAAGAAACGCTCCAAGCGCTTCTCGGGTACGTCCACGACATCGGCGACGGTGTAGAAGCCGTCGCGGGCCGCGGCGATCGCGTCTTCATCGAGATCGGTGGCGAACACCTGCACATGCGGCGGCTCGATCATGCCGTCGAGATACTCCGAGAGCAGCATGCCGATTGAGTACGCCTCCTCGCCGGTGGCGCACCCCGGAACCCAGATGCGGACTTGATCATCCAGGCCCTTGTTCTCGAACAGCCTGGGCACGACCTTCTGTTCGAGTACGTCGAATATCTCGGGGTCGCGAAAGAAGTGCGTGACGCTGATCAGCAAGTTTTTCATCAGCGACACGGCTTCCTGCGGTTGCTCGCGCATCAGGCGCGCATAGGCAGTCAGCGTCGGTGCCCCGACGACGTGCAGCCGCTGCTGCAGGCGGCGTATCAGCGTCGCCGGCTTGTAGTTGGCGAAGTCGTGACCCGTACGAACGCGGAGCAGTGATAGCACCTCGCGCAACGCATGCGGCTCGTCCTCGTATTTGACGATCTCGGGTGTCTCGTCCGTCTTCTGAATCCGCGTGTAATACGCGGCGATGCGTCCCGGCATGTCGGTGACGGGCAGGACCAGATCGACCTGACCGGTCGCGATGGCGTGATTCGGCATGTCGGCATATGCCGCTTCATCTGGCAATTGCGCGATCGTCAGTCCGCCGTACTCTTTGATACGTTTCAGGCCCGCCGATCCGTTGGGGCCGGTACCAGACAAGACGATGCCAACGGATCGCGAGCCGTGCGCGTCGGCGAGCGCGCGGAAAAACACATCGACCGGCGAACGTCGATGCTCGCGCTGTGTCACATCCGACAACGTCAACATGCCGTCAGCGATCTCCAACCGGCGGCTGGGCGGTACGACGTAGACGTGATCGGCTTGAATGTGGACCGGCTGTGTGACTTGCGTGACCGGGATCGACGCAGTGGTTTGCAGAACTTCGGCAAGTCTGCTGTCGTGGTCCGGAGACAGATGCAGGATGACGACGTAGGCGGCGCTGCTCCTCGCCGGCACCTTGGAGAAAAAGGCGCGAAGCGCTTCGATACCGCCAGCCGAGGCGCCAATCCCGACCACGAGCAGCTTGTCCGACCGTGGCTCGAATCGTGCACCGCCGGCCTTTGTGTCTGTCATTCGCTGCGCCTCGTACTGCGAGCCACGTAGTATAGAAGATCGACCCGGCCGGCGAACGTGGTCATACCGATGATTGCCAGGCGCGTCGTGGTGATCGGCGCGTCAGCAGGCGGCATCGACGCCCTTCGCGTCGTCGTCTCGGGACTTCCTGAGACATTCCCCGCAGCCATCTGCATCGTTGTTCATACCTCACCTGCGTCCCCAGGTGTGCTGGCGGAGATTCTCAACCGTTCAACCCCGCTGCCAGTTCTCCAGGCATGCGATGGGCAACGTCTCGAGGCCGGGCATATCTACGTCGCTCCACCTGACCGCCATCTGGTCATTGAGCCGGGACGGCTCCGGGTCACGAAGGGCCCAGGCGAACATCGTTTCCGACCAGCGATCGATCCGATGTTTCGCTCGGCCGCCCAGGTATTCGGCCCGAACGCGATCGGTATCGTCCTCACCGGGAATCTCGACGATGGCGTCGCCGGCCTCTCGACGATCAAGAAGCTCGGTGGCACGGCCATCGTCCAGGATCCGTCGGAGGCGCTGTTCTCATCCATGCCGTTGGAAGCGATGACGCACGTGCACGTGGATCATGTCGTGCCCTTGGCGGACATGCCGAAGCTGCTGGTCGAGTTGACGTCGGACGTGCCGGCCGAAGCCGGGCCGCTGCCGGTTCCACGACACATCGAAGTGGAAGTCAACATCGCCAAGGAACAGAATCCACGCGATGCCGGTCTGGAACAAATAGGGAAGCCCTCGCCGTACGCATGCCCGGAGTGTCATGGAGTCCTGCTCGAGATCGACGACGACGGGCGGATCAGGTTTCGCTGTCATACCGGGCATGCCTACTCGCTCGAGAGTCTGCTCGCCGCGATTAATCACGGCATCGAGAAATCCTTGAGCGCCGCAATGCGTTCGATTGAGGAGGGCAGCCTTCTGATGAAGGACATTGCCACTCAGCTGAAGCGGCGGAACCGAAGCGATGAGTCGGGGCGGATGATGGACGCGTCCGATCGGGCGAAACAGCAGGCTGAGGTAGTTCGGCAGCTGATCCTCGAACCCGACATGGTATCGACGGCGAGTAACTAACCTTTAGGTGGCCGCACTGTTGCACTAGGACTCACCAGGTCGAAGGAGGGTTGGCATGTTGGGCGTACTCGGTTGGATTTTGTTTGGTCTCGTCGTCGGGATCGTCGCCAAGCTTTTGATGCCTGGCCGGGATCCGGGCGGCTTCATCATCACAACGGTGCTCGGCATTGTCGGCGCCGTGATTGGCGGTTTCCTGGGCCGGACCCTCGGTCTGTATGGAC
>DATCXH010000272.1:0-8789 GCA_036565925.1 Vicinamibacterales bacterium | reverse complement strand
GCGTTGCGCAAGACGCGCGAGCGCGCGTACTCGCATGCCTGCGCGTGCCGCTTGGGCCGGCGCCAACGGCAGCGGCCGCAAGACGTCCGAGTCGTCCAACGCGAAGAGGAACCGCTCGGGCAACACGCCGACAATCGTGTGGGTCTGTCCGTTGAGCACGATCGTGCGGCCGACGGCGCCTGGATCCGCGACGAGCTTCTCGCGCCAGAAGGTCTGGCTCACGATCACGATCGGCCGGCCTACATCGTCGGCACCGAAGTCGCGACCCATGATTGGTGACACGCCAAGCAGGCGAAGAAACCCCGGCGTGACGTCGGTCGCGCGCAAACGTTCTGCGGCGCCAAGGCCAGTGATCGTGAAGTTCGTCGGATCGTACGCTTCGATGATGGCGAGCGACCGAGCACGGTCGCGCCAGGCCTCGAGCGTTGCGTAGCCGATCGCGCGCGCCGTCTCTGTAGCCGGCGCATCGCGCGGTGTTTCGCCGGCAGTGACCAGCGTGTCCGGGTCGGCGAACGGCGGGGGGGTGAGCAGCACCGCGTCTACGACCGCGAAGATCGACGCGCCGACGCCGAGCGTCAGCGCGAGAGTCAGGATTGCGGCCGCCGCGCTCGCCGGGGCATGGCGGAGCACGCGGACGAGATGGACGAGGTGGATGCGCATCGCGTCGCTCATAGGACGTGCGACGCAACCAAATCGTTTGGGATAGCATTTTCCGACCCGTCTTCGTCACGTGAGAAAAACGAAGCTGGGTCCACACATTGAAGTAGCGGATCGTCCGCACTCACGGACTTCGGCATCGCGCTCCCGAACCGCGATGAGGAATCGCGCGCACGTTTACGACATCACGCCTGACGACGAGCGTTTTCTGCTCACAAAGTTCCCGACCACAACCGCGGCCACGAGTTATGGTCGTCCTCAACTGGTTCGAGGAACTCTCCGCGAAAGTGTTCCGCTGAACGTCGGCCTACTCCTGCTGTAGCGCCACGACCGGATTGATCCGCGAGGCGCGACGAGCAGGTAGCACGGACGCCAGCGCAGCGACCGCCACGAGCACACCCCCGGCCACCGCGATCGCGGCAACGAAGTCGGGCTCGAAGCCATAGAACAACGTCGTGATCACGCGCGCGGCCATGATGGTGAAGGCCAACCCGATCGCGATGCCGGCAACTGCCAGCGCCAATCCGCGCCTGCTGAACGACAACAGGATCTCGCGACTGGTCGCGCCCAGCGCCATACGCACGCCAATCTCGCGAGTGCGCTGCGTCACTGCGTACGAGAGCACGCCGTACAGTCCCAGCGATGCGAGTACCAGAGCGAGCATCGCGAACGCGCTCAGCAGCGCAGTGTTCTGCGACGGCACCGATAACTGGCGACTCACGATGTCGTCGATGGTCTGAACGCGGGCGACGGGCTGGTTCTTATCGACGGACCAGATGGACTGACGGACGGAAGCAACAATCGACGTCGGATCGAGCGACGTACGAATCACAATGCCGCTCGGCTGATCCCCGCTCTGGTCCGCTTGTTCGTGGACGCGATAGATCGTTGGCCTGAGCTCTTCTGCGACGCCGCGGTCGCGAATCTCTTTCACGACCCCGACGATGGTGTACGTGTACGCCTTGGGTCCGAACTGTCCGAACAGGAATCGAGCGCCAAGCGGCGACCGTCCGGGGAAATGCCGATCGGCAAAGGTTTCATTGACGATCGCTGCAGGAGCGTCCGAATGTCTGTCCGACCCGTCGAAGAACCGTCCTTCGCGCAGACGTGCGCCGATGGTGGCGAAGTAGCCGTTCGTGACCACGCGCGAGAGTGCGACTTGATCGCGGGCCTCGGCTCTGGACTGCTCGGCCAGGCGATAGAACGTCGCCTGATCGTTGACCGTCAACGGCACTCGTGAGATGGCGCCAGCGCTGATGACGCCGGGAACCGCGCGAATCTGTTCCAGTTGCGCGTTGACGAATGCCACCCGTCGGTCGAACTCCGGATACCGGAACAGCGGAGTGACGAGCGTCAGCACACGGTCGCTGCGGAGGCCGAGATCGAGCTGCCGTAAATGCTGGAGCGTCTGCAGGAATAAGCCGCCAATCGCCAGCAATATGACGGCGAGCGCCGTCTCGAGCACGATGAGCGAATGCTGGAAGCGATGGCTGCGTGCGCCTGCACTGCCGCGAGCGCCGTCGCGCAACCCCGCGTGAAGTGCCAGCCGCGATCCGATGATTGCAGGCACTAGCCCGAACGTGAGCGCCGCGGCGGACGTGATGGCTGCGCAAAATGCCAGCATGCGCCAGTCGAGCGTCAGTTGCACGGCGGCCATCGTCTCTGGCACCAACGTCTCGAGGAAGCGCATGACGGGCACGGCGATGACCAGACCGGCCACTGCGCCGAGACCCGCAACGACGAGGCTCTCGATCAGCGACTGCACGATCAAGCGACGACGGCTCGCACCCATCGCCGCGCGCACGGCCAGTTCGCGACGCCGCACATTGCCGCGCGCCATAAAAAGATTCGCCAGATTCACGCATGCGATCAGCAGGACGGCACCTGTCGCGGCGAGCAACAGGATCAGCGAGTCGTAGGTCTTGCCGGCGAGTTCCTCTCGCAAGGGCACCACCGCTGCCGAGCGCGGCACCGGCACATGCGGAGCAGAGAGACGCAGGCTCAACGCCGCCATCGCCTGCCGTGCCTGCTCGAGTGTCACTCCGCGCTTGAGCCTGCCGACGATGTGAACGTCATGCCATCCCCAGTGTTGCAACATCTCAGGGGAGAACGAGGTCGGCATCCAGACGTCGATATCGCGCGCCGGCATGAAATAGAACTCGCGCGGCATCACACCCACCACCTCGTAGGTCGTGTCGTTGAGCGTAATCCTCTGTCCGATCACATCGGGCGATGCGCCGAAGCGCCGTTGCCAAAGTCCATGGCTGATGACGACGACTCGATCGCCGCGTGCGTCTTCCTCTTCGGTGAAGCCGCGTCCCAGCAGTGGTCGTGTGCCGAGAACGGTCCAGAAATTGCCGGTGACCTTACGTGCCGGGAGCTCTTCGGGTTCACCGATGCCCGACAGCGCCGCGTCTCCGGGCTGAGAGGCCGCGATGTCGGTGAACACCGTGTTGTGACGCCGCCATTCCGACCATTCGGCCGGCGTGGAAAAGAAATGATCCGAGTCTCCGACGCGGCTGTTGTCGTCCCAGACCATTACAAGTCGGTCGGCGTCGGCGTACGGCAACGCGCGAATCAGCACCGCATCGACAGCGCTGAACATCGCGGCATTGACGCCGATGCCCAGCGCGAGTGTCGCGATGGCGATCGCCGAGAATCCAGGATTGCGGCGGATCTGTCGCAGCGCGTAGGTCACGTCGGTCATGATCTGCTCCGGCTGGCTGTCAGCGGTGGTTAGACGGACGCGAGCCGTCAAAAGGTTCGACGATCCGAACGATCTCCGGCCGGTTGAAGAATTGCGCCCACCCGACCGCGTCGCTGTCGTGCTTGCTGTCATGGATTCGCGGGTTGGCTCCCGCGTCGATCAACACGCGAGCGACATCGGTTGCGCCTGAGAGCGCCGCGAGGTGCAGCGCGGTGACCTCCGCATCCCAATGCGGCCATAACGCGTCTGCGTGTGCGCCGCGATCCAGAAGCCATTTCACGCCCGTCGCATCGCCGCGCTTGGCCAAAAGATGAAGCGCTCCGCCGTTTGCGTTCACCTCCGGGTTGACTGCGAGGATCGCCGATGGCGTGTCCCACGCGCGCAGTGCGACTGCGGCAAGAAGATGTACGGCAGTCAGATTGGGTGGGCGACGATCGATCGCAGCGCGCTCGAATTCCGCCGTCGTCATCGCTGCGATCTTCTGCATCACCGGGAGATCAATATCCGGACCGGTGGCGTAGCCGGCGACCGGCATGCCCGAGCCATCAACGGCGAGTGGATCGGCGCCGAGATCCAACAGCAGTTGCACCATCGCCGCACGGTTCATGCGTACGGCGAATTGCAGCGGGGTCTGATGATTCTCGTTTCGACTCTGGCGTTGATGGAGCGCGGCAGAATCGGCGGTGACCATTCGGCGCACCTCGTCCGCGAGGTTCATCGCGACGGCGGAGAAGATGTGGTGTTGCGCGCCGCGGCTAATCAGAAACTCCACCACCGCCCGATGCGCATCGTCATCGCAGCCATCCCAGCAGGATGCCCAGCCGATGACGCCGCCAGCGTGATCGTCGCCCTCGCCGATGACATCCCCGCCGGCATCGACCAGCTTGCACACCATCGCGAGATTGCCCTGGGCGGCGACCCAGTGCAGCGCGTACGTGTTGTCACCGCGCTCGCGATAGTTCACATCGAGACCGCGCTCGAGGAGCAGGTCTACGGCCTCGAGGCTGCCGCTCTGTGCGGCGGGGAAGAGCAGCGAGGCGTCGTACGGAGGGACTTTGATCTGAAGCTTGTCGGGATGCTCATCGAGCAGCGCTCTCAGGCGCTCGACGTTGCCGCTGCGTGCGGACTCGATGAGTTGATCAGTGATGGACATTGAACCTCCGTCCGGTCCACGTCGGTTGTCTTGCATCCCTGCTCGCGCACCATGTGTCCACGGTGGAGGTTCCCATGATTCTTCGCATCGATCGTCTGCTGATCGAGTTGCCCGCACCAAGTCATCCATCGCCGAATTCGGCATCGGCCGTCCAGGAGCTGCTCGGTGGCAAGTTCGGCGAGATGTCCACGCTCATGAACTACACGTTTCAGTCATTCAACTTCCGCGGCCGGGACAAGTTGAAGCCGTTCTACGACCTCGTCTCCAATATCGCCGCTGAAGAGTATGGGCACATCGAGCTGGTCAGCCACACCATCAACATGTTGTTGACCGGGTCGACCTCTCGCGATGGGGATCCTGCCAATACTCCGCTTGAAGTAGCGACAGACGCGCGCAACCAATACCACTTCATTGCCAGTGGTCAGACGGCCTTGCCGATCGACTCGCAAGCCAATCCATGGAACGGCAGCTATGTGTTCTCGAGCGGCAATCTCAAGCTGGATCTGCTGCACAACTTCTTCCTCGAGTGTGGCGCGCGCGCCAACAAGATCCGCGTGTACGAGATGGTGGACGACCCCGTCGCTCGCGAGATGGTCGGCTATCTCCTGGTGCGCGGCGGTGTCCACATCGTCGCGTATGCGAAGGCGCTCGAGGCGCTCTCTGGTGTGAATGTCGGCAAGCTGCTGCCGATTCCCGACATCAGCAACAAGCGCTTTCCCGAAGCAAAGAAGCACGAGGCCAAGGGACTGCACCAGATCCTCTACCGTTTCAGCCCCAACGACTACCGCGACATTTCCAAGATTTGGGCCGGCGCGCACCCCGAAGACGGCACCGAACTGCGCGTCGTGGATGGACCGCCGGAAGGCGGGCCTGTGCCGATCTACCCGGAGGAGCCGCAGCTGACGGCGCCGATTGGTCCCGACGGGATCGACCAGGGGATGCTGCAGGACGTGGCGAATCGGATCTTCGGAAAAGGCGCGTTCAAATCATAGGTCCACAAAGCTATGCCACAGAAACACACACCGGAAGAGGAGCGTCGCATTCGTGATGCGGCGCTCGATCACACCATCGAAGATACGTTTCCGGCGAGCGATCCGCCGTCGACGCTGCCAGATCCCGACGATGAGGATGCGCTGAACGATCGACCAGTGACGCCGCCGAAGAGACGCGAGGTGCCCCGTGGAGAAAAAGATTGAAGTGCCGGACGAGGATATCGTTCCGCTAGAAACGATTGCGCCGGGTGTCGTCGGTCTGCGTGTGCTGTTCACCAACGTGTTTGCGTTGTCGAGCGAAGCCGGCTGGACCTTGATCGATGCCGGCCTGAACGGGTCAGCCGGGCGGATCCGTCGCTGGGCGTCGAAGCACTTCGGCGAGACACCGCCGCAGTCGATCGTGCTGACGCACGCCCATTTCGATCACGTCGGCGCGATCGATCATCTGCTCGAGTCGTGGAGCGTTCCGGTGTATGCGCATAAGGACGAACTCCCGTATGTGACTGGTGAGCGATCGTATCCAGCGCCGGATCCGTCGGTCGGCGGCGGTCTCGTGGCGCGACTGGCGTCGCTCTATCCGCGCGGACCGATCAACCTTGGCACGCGTGTCCGTGAGCTGCCCGGTGATGGCGTCATTCCCAGTCTGCTTGGCTGGCGATGGATTCACACGCCCGGGCACACGGCCGGACATATCTCGCTGTTTCGTGACTCCGATCGCACGCTGCTGGTTGGCGACGCGTTCTGCACAACCAAGCCCGAGTCGTTTCTTGCGGTCGCCACCCAGCGCCCGGAACTGCATGGGCCGCCATCGTACTTCACGACGGATTGGAACGCTGCGCGCGATTCAGTGCGCCGGCTCGCCGCTCTTCAACCGATGGTGATGGCGCCGGGACACGGGCAGGCGATGGCTGGGGAGGATGCGCTGCGAGCGCTGCAGCGGTTGTCGGAGCACTTCGATGAGTTCGCCAGGCCTGAGCACGGCCGCTACGTCGAGCATCCGACTCGCGGCTAGGCATATTTCGAGGTCACGCGGCGCCATGCGCGACGCCGACCGACCGAATCGTCTTGCCGCGACAGTTGTCGCACGTGCCGCATTCGTCCCACTCAGGTTCTTCGCCCAGTGCGGAGAGCAACAGGCGCGTTCTGCATAGCGCGGTCTGTGCGTAGACGATCATCTGCTCGAGTTTCGTGCGGTCGCGTTCGCGGCGCTCATCATACGCACGTGCGAGCGGTTCGAGCGATTGGGTGAAGAGCTGCGGCCGGAGCTCGTAATGGCCGCCCCGTCGCTCACGAATCAGGCGGGTGGCTTTCAGCTCGGTCAGCATGACGCGAACCTTTCCTGCGGTGATCCGGGATGCACTCTTCAACTGCTCGAGTCTCAGTGAACCGCTGTCAGCGAGTGGCTGAAGCGCGGTGACGAAGGTAGTGAAGTCGTCGAGCTTCGGATACTTACCGGCCATGAAGAATGCATGCACGCGGCGATCGCTGCGTTGGAAGAACAGGACACACTCCGCGGGTCGCCCGTCCCGTCCGGCACGGCCAGACTCCTGCGAGTACACCTCCAGGGAAGCCGGCATGTCGTAGTGGATCACCGCCCGGATGTCAGCGCGATCGATGCCCATACCAAAGGCATTGGTCGCGACAATGAGCGAGGTCTCGCCGCTCATGAAGGCATTCTGTGCCGTGGTGCGATCCGCGGTGCGCATACGTCCGTGATAGGACACGACCGGGATGCGCTGTTGTCTCAACAGTGCTGCGATGTCATCGACATGGCGCACCGTCGCGGCATAGATGATGGCGGCGCCGTCGAGGCGCCGAATGGCGTCGAGCAATTGCCGCTGCTTGTCAGCGTCGTTCGACACCGGGCGTACCGAATACGACAGGTTTGGACGAGCGGCCCCAGTATTGACGACGTGCAGGGGACCGACGCCGACCTGACGCGTGATGTCGTCGACGACCTCTTGCGGCGCAGTGGCAGTCAGTGCCAGCACCGTCGCGGTATCGAGGGTTCGCACAACGCTCATCGCCTCGAGGTACGCGGGCCTGAAGTCATGCCCCCACTGGCTGATGCAGTGGGCTTCATCGATGACGAGCAGATCGACCTTCGCGCGCGACAGCAGCGATCGCAAATCGCTCGACGCGAGTTGTTCCGGCGTGGTGAAGATGAACTCCACTGTCCGGCGACCGATGCGGGCTCGCGCGTGCTGAACCTCGTCGGCGTTGACGGCGCTGTTGATCTGGACCGCCGGGAGTCCAAGCGTGCTCAGCTTGTCGTGCTGATCCCGCATCAGCGCAATGAGCGGCGACACCACGACGGTGGTGCCGGGCTTGAGGAGCGCGGGAACCTGATAGCACAGCGATTTGCCCGCGCCGGTCGGCATGATGGCCAGCGTGTGCGTGCCGGCGAGCACCGCCTCAATGACCTCGCGTTGCCCAGGCCTGAGTTCGCTGATGCCAAAGACCTTCTTGAGGAGAGACGAAAGGCGGATTGCCGACCGCTTCTGGGGCACCGCTCAGGGATCGAGCACGTCCTATGCCATCAGAACGAACGCGCGTCGAGGCGCGCACGATTCAGTCGGTGATCTCGCGGATGACGCGACAGGGATTGCCGGCGGCGAACACGTTCTCGGGGATGTCGCGTGTGACCACGCTGCCGGCGCCAATCACTGCCCGTGAGCCGATGCGAACGCCGGGCAGAATGATCGCGCCGCCACCGACCCACACGTCTGACCCGATCTCGACAGGCTTGCCGAACTCCTGAAGACGACGCTGCTCGGCGTTCATCGGATGCATGGGCGTGTAGATCTGGACCGCTGGACCGAAGAGGGAAAAGCTCCCGATGCGGACCCGGCAGACGTCGAGCACGACGCAGTTGAAGTTGAAGAACACGCGTTCGCCGAGCTCGATGTTCGATCCGTAGTCGCAGAAGAATGGTGGCTGCATCCAGACCGTGTCGCCACCTGTGGCAAAGGGGTCGCGCAGCATGCGTCGGCGCTCGGGTTGTTGTGTTTCGGTCGTCGCGTTGAGCGCCTGGCAGAGGTCGCGTGCCTGCACGCGCGCGGCGACCAGCTCAGAATCGAGCGGGTCGTACAGTTCTCCGTCGAGCATCTTCTGGCGCTCGGTTCGCATCAGGGCTTCTCTATATCCGATTTTCGTTCAGGCGGTTCGAGTGCTAGGATCAGGTGTTCGAGCACCCCCAGAGTGGGCCTGTAGCGCAGTTGGGAGCGCGCCTGAATGGCATTCAGGAGGTCACGGGTTCGACTCCCGTCAGGTCCACCAA
>DATCXH010000047.1:0-5135 GCA_036565925.1 Vicinamibacterales bacterium | reverse complement strand
CGTATCCCCGCGCACTGCCGGCGTACCCCGAACTTGCTCCCGTCCTGGTGCCGGCCGAACCGACGATGCACGGCGGGATCGAAATCGCGCGCACGCTTCTGACCCTCCCAACGCATCGATTCGTCCGTCCGCGAGACCTGGCCGCCGCCGTCGCATGGATGGACGCTGGCATCCCTCGGGACATTCGCCCGAAAACTCCGGACACTCGCTCGTCGCGCTGAGCGTCGGCGACTTCAGGCGGCCTGCCAACGCCGCCGGCGCGAATGACCGCCAGTCGCCGCGAAGACGCCGGCATCCCACGGCGAGGAGACGCGGATCAGCGTTTTCTAAAGCGCACAATTGCGTGGTGATCAGGCTCACACAACATCGCGCGTTGCTCGCGCTGGAAGGGCGTAGCTCAAGCCCAAATCGTTCCCGCCGATAATCGTTTCGCAGCTTCGAATGGACTTCTGACATTCGTGAATATCGAACGTGACGAATTCTCTTCGCGCTGCGTGCGATTCGTCACATCGGAACTTATGACCGGCCGATACGATGGTGGCGTCAAACTGCCGTGACTTGGAGGCCTGTTTAGAGATGCGCTATTCTTTTTGGAAGACCGTTGTACCACTGCTGGTCATTGCCGCGTGCTCGAGCGACTCGACAGGCCCCTCTGGAGGGGTTCCGACGCTCAACAGCATTTCGGTCTCACTCGCCGCCTCCTCGCTCGATGTCGGGCAAACCACCCATGCGCTGGCGACACTGAAGGATTCCGCTGGCCAGGCGATCACTCTGAGCAGGGGTGTGTCGTGGGCGAGCTCGAACCCCGACATCGCTTCGATCTCTTCGGCGGGGACCGTCACAGCGTTGGCGGCAGGCAACACGGTGATCTCGGCGTCGCTCGACGGAAAGAAAGGAACCGCGGACCTTTCCGTCACCGCACAGGGTCAGAACCCGGTAACCATCAAATCAGTAGGCGTGACTCTCGCGGCGCCCACGCTGATCATCGGTCGCACCACTCAGGCGACGGCGATTCCGAAGGACTCCGCGGGTAACGCGCTAACAGGTCGTCAAGTGGCGTGGAGTACGAGTGACGGCAACATCGCCGCGGTTTCGTCGGCCGGCGTCGTGACCGGCCTCGGTGTGGGTACCGCCGCAATCAGCGCCACGAGCGAAGGAATGGCGGGTACCGCGTCGGTGACCGTCTTGCCCCCATCGCTTGTCGCGAGTCTCAGTCTCACGCTCAACGCATCCACCATCGAGGTCGGTGGCGTTGCTCAGGGAACTGTGACCGCCAAGGATTCGAGCGGTGATGCCGTTACCGGTCTGCCGACAACATGGGCGACCAGTGATGGCAAGATCGCCTCTGTTTCACCAACAGGTTCAGTGACTGGCGTCGCGCTTGGAACGGCAACGATCAGTGCGACGGTCGATGGAAAGACCGCGACGGCGCCCATCACTGTTGCTCCTCCAGCCGTTGCAACGGTAACCATCGTTCTCAATCCCGATCTCATTGTCGGTGACACCACCACTGCGCAGACGATTCTCCGCGATGCTGATCAGACCACGCTCAAGAATCGTGAAGTGGCTTGGACGGTCGAGAACCCGACGATCGCGAGCGTCTCACCGACGACAGGCTTGGTCACCGCGTTGGCTGAGGGCAACGTCATTGTTACCGCGACGAGCGAACATAAATCAGGCAATGCGCTCCTTCACGTCCACCCCCAGAGTGGTGGCGGTGGTGGTGGTGGCGGCGCCGCTGTCGCGACAACACTCAGCGTCACGACGCAGCCGTCTTCGTCCGCGACCAGCGGAACTGCGTTTACCGCGCAGCCAGTCATTCAGTTGCGCGATGCGTCGAACAACGCCGTCGCTCAGGCCGGTGTGACTGTCACGGCGTCGATCGCGAGTGGGACCGGAACACTTGGCGGAACGGCGACCGCGTCAACCAGCACCAGTGGTGCCGCGACGTTCTCCAATCTCAGCATTACTGGAAGCGGGAACTACACGCTTCGATTCGCGGCGAGTGGTGTGACGAGCATCACGTCGAGCACTATTGCGATCGCCCCGGTTGTAGCGACGAAACTTCTGATCAAGACGCAGCCTTCGACAT
Source organism: Vicinamibacterales bacterium (assembly GCA_036565925.1). Classification (GTDB taxonomy): domain Bacteria; phylum Acidobacteriota; class Vicinamibacteria; order Vicinamibacterales; family UBA2999; genus Gp6-AA40. Next base: position 3,043 of record DATCXH010000047.1, on the reverse strand, counting down.
CGGTAGCGGCAGGAGCGGTCTTCCCGCAGCAGCCCGTGATCCAACTTGTCGACGCATCGAACAATCCGATTAGCCAGTCGGGTGTCGTCGTGACCGCAGCGATTGCAAGCGGCGGCGGTACGCTCGGAGGAACGAAAACAGCGACGACGAACGCGAGTGGAGTCGCGACATTCGCGGGACTCTCGATCGGCGGAACAATTGGCAACCGAACGCTGCGCTTCACCGCGACCTCCTTGACGAGCGTCACGTCCGGAAACATTTCTGTGATCGCAGGGGTAGCCAACAAACTGATGATGGCAACACAGCCATCGACGACGGCGGAAAGCGGAGTAGCCTTCGCCGTGCAGCCTGCAGTGCGGTTAACAGATGCCTGGGGCAATCCCGTCAGCCAGAGCGGCCTGACGGTGACGGCTTCGGTCGCCACTGGCAGTGGTTCGCTTGGCGGGACCGTCAATGCGACAACCAACAGCAGTGGGGTAGTTACGTTTAGTGATCTGAAAATCACCGGCAGTGGTGTGTTCACACTGCGGTTTGTGGCGCTAGGCATCGCCGCCGCAACGTGTGGAGACATCACGGTGAATGGGGCTCCTGCTGGAGCAGCGACGCTGGCGATCGTGACGCAGCCGGCTATCAGCGCCACGAGCGGCGTCGCATTGAGTCCTCAACCCGCCATCCAGCTACAGGATGTGTCGGGCCAGGCCGTGAACCAGTCGGGCGTCGCTGTGACGGCGTCGATTGCCACGGGTAGTGGAACTTTGGGTGGAACGACGACGGCGTCGACGAATTCGAGTGGCGTCGCGACGTTCACGAATCTTTCGATCAGCGGAACTGATGGTGCGCAGACGTTGCGTTTCTCGTCGGGCGCGCTGACCGCGGTAACGTCAACTGCGATTAACCTGACGACGGTATTGTCCGGCGGTAGTGGCGGGACCGCAACGATAGTCGAGGATTTCTCGGGGTACAGCAGTACCGCTGACCTAATGCTCGATCCGAAGGGGATTTACCAGAAGGTTGAAGACATCAACATCGGCCGGATCGCACTCGATGCAAGCGTCGGATATGGCTCGTCGGGCAAGTCGATGCGCTACGACTATCCGGACCGAAGCGGGACGGGTGGGTCGGGAACCTCCGGACGCTGCACCGACTACACGATTTCGCGTTCGTTGAAGTTCCCGACCGGAATACAGGAAGTGTGGGTCGAGATGATGGTCAAGACCAGCACGAATTTCACGACGCAGGCTCCGTCCTCTTGGGGCTGCACATCCGATCAAGGACTGAAATTCCTCGATGGGAACGTGTATCCGGGCGATCGATTCAGCATCGGCCTCCGGACCGGTCTGTCGGCGCCGAGTTCGGGACAGCTATGGTTTGGCTACCCGAACAACGTCACTGACCCGCAGGGAAAGGTAGACTTCGGGGCCTCGGCGAATGCGACTGATGGTGCCTGGCACCAGTACCGCTGTCACTGGAAGATCAGCAGCGGGTATCCAAGCTCTGCGCAGGCAGACGGTCGTATCACCTGCTGGGTCGACGGACGCATGGTCGTCGATGAGCAGAACATCCGAACCACCTCGACCGCAGGAAGTCAGCCCCCAGAGGGCTTCTATGGACTGGCCCTTGGACGCAACATTAATCAGGGTCCGGATCACGCACAGTCGATCTGGTGGGGGCAGGTCAAGATCTACAAGACGAATCCGGGGTGGTAAGCTAGACGATCAGCCTTGAGGCTGGATTGGCGTCGGTGAGTGCCGGAGAATTGCCCACGGTGCTCACCGACGCTACGTTTTTTCACGATGGTTTTCACGTTCTCCGATGGTTGATCGTCCCAAAGTGAGAACTGGACCTCCTCGTTCACTCCGTGATACCCACCCAGCCCATCCGCTTCCTTCTGCTTGCCGAAGGGGACGCGGAGACCAATGACTCCTGGTCGGGAAGCTCCAAGAGCATCGTCGACCACCTGCGCCAGCGCGGACATCAGGTTCGGGTTGGTAACGTCGAATTAGAGGGGCCCTGGAGGTGGGTCGGGGCCGCGGCAAGTTTTTCTCCCGATCGGGAGCGATGGCGTTCGCGCTATCGCATCGGCGCTTCCGCGTTCCGTCTTCGTTCATACCGGGCGTCGCGTTTCGTTGCCGGCCTCGCCGCTCAGACCGATGTGGTGCTCCAGATTGGGGCCACGTTCGATTCCGGTGCATCGCAGAGAGGATTGCCGACCCTCGTGCTCTGCGATTCTAATATTCGAATGGCCCAGGACCGGAGCGCGCTTCCCTATACGGAAGCAGGAACGCTCGACCCGGGGATTCTGCGAGCCATCGAAGGGCGGGAGCAGCGCATCTATCGTTCGTCCAACGGCGTCCTGACGCTCAGCGAGCGCGCTCGTACTTCATTCGTCGAAGAGTTCGGCATTCCGCGCGACCGTGTGACCACGATCTACGCCGGACCGAACGCGGCTCTGCCAGTGACGCACCGCCCTGCGACTCGACGCCCTGTCATCCTGTTCGTGGGGAAACAGTTCGAGCGCAAAGGGGGGGACTGTTTGTTGGCGGCCTTTCGTGAGATCCGCCAACGAATGCCAGACGCCGAGCTCTGGATCGTGGGGCCTGCACCTCGCGAGTCGCAGCCAGGAGTTCGCTGGCTCGGATTCCAGAGTCAGGGTTCGCCGGAAGGGCGAGCCGCGCTGGCAGAGTGCTTCCAGTCGGCCACAGTCTACTGCCTTCCCACGCGCTTCGAGCCGTTGGGCATCTCGTTCATCGAAGCGATGCATCTCGGCTTGCCTTGCGTCGGCACAAACGTGTGGGCCGTCCCCGAAATGATCGTGGATGGAGAGACCGGCTTCGTCGTCCCCGTGGATGATGCATCCGCGCTCGCGGATCGGATCCTCCGTCTCCTTGCCGATCCGTCGTTGGCCAAGGCGATGGGTGAGGCGGGCCAGAGACGTGCGCGCGCCATGTTCACGTGGGATCACGCGGTCGGACGTCTATTGGACGTCGTCGCGCGCGTCACACGATCGTAATCGACATGCAGTCGGCCCTCCGCGTGCTCGCTC
>DATCXH010000707.1:0-2365 GCA_036565925.1 Vicinamibacterales bacterium | reverse complement strand
TGCGGGCTGAATCGAGGCAGCTCGGTTCGCTGGAATCGCGGCGGACATCATCGTCACGACAAACAGCACCAGGCTGACGGCGACGAGCACGACCGGATCACTCAGATTGCCGATCGACCACTGAGCTACAACCTTGTTGAGCCCCACGCTCAATATGAGACCAGCGAAGAGGCCCGCGACGATGGCCAAGACCGCCGGCTGCACCGCAGCGTTTACGATGCGCCCGCGACCGGCACCGAGCGCCACACGGATGCTGAATTCTTTGAATCGGCACGACAGCGAGTACGACACGACACTGTAGAGCCCGACTACTGCGAGCATCAGCGCAAAAACCGCGAAGCCGAGCAAAAGCAACGCCACGAACCGCTCACGGGCCCAACCCGCGCTTGCCAGCTCGTCTTCCGCTGTGCGTACCACGTTCACTGGTTGATTTGGATCGACGGTCCGCACCGCCTCCCGAATCGATCGGGTCATCGAAAGTGGATCGTGACTCGTCCGCAGGATCACATTCAGGGAGTCGCTCAACATGAGCGTGTACGGCACGTAGATCGACGGCGCCGGCGGCTCATGGAGACCGACATTTGGTGTGTCACCGACCACACCGATGATCTCGAACCAGCCGTCGCTGCCGGGCGCCGCCAGCCTGAAATAGGTGGGGGATTTAATGTACTCGGGCATCCGAACTCGCCGTCCAATCGCGGATTCGTCCGGCCAAAGCTCAGGAGCCATCGTTTGGTTGACGACGGCGACGTGGGGCACTCCTGCGCTCTCTGAATCTGACCAAACCCGGCCGCGAATGAGCGGGATTTTCATCGTCGCAAAGTAGTGGGCGCTGATCCGTTGGAGAATCGGTGCCTCGTCTCCTGTCATGTCCCGTCCGGGAACGTCGACCACCGTCCGTTGGCCCGACCGAGGTGGTATCCCGCTGTAGGTGGCGAGCGCGACCGATTCGACTTGGGGCACGTCTGCCATGCGATTCCGGAGGCGCTCATAGAACGTGGCGCGATCGGCCCATTCCGCGGCACGTCACTTCATGCCTTTTGGAGGAACGAGATTCAGGCCAGCGCGACCGAAATCCTCACGAAGTTTCCGCAGTTGGTGAATACGCGTCGGAGCATTTCACCAGCGGCAGCTAGGCGAGGCCCGTCTCGGCCAACGCGGCGTCGCCCTCGACCACCGGAAGGGTCGCGCTACTCACGCCATCGTCACGTCCTGTCGCGCCTCGTCCCAGCGCCAGTTCGGCGTTGACGGATCGATCCGCACGCCGCCGAGCCACCGGACGGGAGGTTTCAGGGAGAGCCAGTCGGTCACGCCCTGGAGTACTTCGCGGCCGGTCTGGGTAATGACAAGGCGATCGCTGAACGGACGTTCCGGATCGAGCACCGACCGTTCGTAGACGGCCGGGTGGGCACGTCCCATTTGGTTGAGGATGTGCAGAAACATCGTGTCGCCGAGAAACGGCATCGGCTCCAGTTCGCCCTGGGAGACTCGCCACAGGTCGCCAACGCTGGCGGGCTCCCTGGCTAGTATCTGTAAGAGCAAGGATTGCGTCAGGCTGAGGCCGTTCACCGACGACGGCAGCTCCTGCAGGTGGCGATGCACGGCCGGTCCGAGATGCGGCAGCGCCGGAGTTCGCGTGCGCGCGATGGCCGCGAGCGCGCGCGGATCCGCTGATGTCAACGCAGCCCACGCCGCGGCGCCGAGTGACAGCCGTTCAGCATCGATGACTTCGCGCCGATTCCAGAGCAGCCACATCGCTTCGGGCGGGAGCTGGCCGAGTCCGATGAAACGCCGTGAGCCGGGAAAGTGGTTTACTGAGATCAGCTCGAGGACACGCGGCGGCCGCGTGCGCGCGTAATGTGCGAGGCAGCGGATGAGCGAGAGTTGGTCGTGGCTGTCATGCTCGGTCCAGATGACTACGCGCGCATAGCTCTTGGCGGATGCCGCGAGTCGGCGGTCTGCGTCCGTGAGCTCCGCGAGAAATGCGTCGTAATCCACATCGCGGACGGTACCGGTATCGGCGTGAAAGCGTGCGCGCTGCGCAATCCAGTCTGGTGCGTCCGTCACGGGCCCGACGGGGAACGAGTCCCACACCGCGAGGAAGTCACCGCTGAACCTCGCCGCCTCGAGCTCTCCTTTAATGTCCGATCCGCAGCGAACGTGCAGCGTCGGCATGTCGGCGTCAACGGCGGGGCCAGGCTGCGTGATCGCCTCACGCGCAGCGGCCTGCGCCATCACATGGGTTCGGAGGTCACGCCACGTCCTGAACCCGAGCTCACGGGCGATCGCGAACTGTGCATCGGCGAGCTTGATCGTCACGGCATCTGGCCCCGGGAGAGCGACAGCGTCGGCGAGACGCCGGCGC
>DATCXH010000064.1:0-7832 GCA_036565925.1 Vicinamibacterales bacterium | reverse complement strand
CGAAGCGGCGCACCGCTGCCGCCGCCGATCTTCATGGGCAGCGCGATCACGTGAGCCCCGGTGACGGGCAATCGCTCCAGCGCGGTGAGATTTTCGAACGCGGGAACGTCGCGCTCGTAGAGCACGCGGTGCGTCTCGAACAACGTGGACTGGCCGTAATCGATGCTGGCCGTGTCGATCCCGATCGCGCCGATGCGTCTGTTGGCGACGATCCAACGCGCGGCGTCTGGATGCAGCCCGGGGAAATGCAGCAGCTTCACCCCTTCTTCCCCACGCGTCGCCGTTCCCAGATACTTCGCCGCATCCGGCCATCGTTTTGAGAACCCGGTCCGAATGAGCACGATCGCATTGTCAGGAATTGCGCCGTGCTCCTTCTCGAATCGCGCGAAGTCATCGGTCGTCACTTGATAATCCGCGTTCGCGTCGCTCTGCGCGGTGACATCGATGACCAGCGCGTTGCCCACAAGGCGGCTCAGCGGAATCGCGTCAACCGCCGGGTGTCCCTGCGCGAAATGAATCGGCGCGTCGATGTGGGTGCCGCCGTGCTCGGACGTGAACAGGCTGTTCGCGGCGTAGTAGTAGCCTGCCGGCGTCACACCGTCGGCGTCCTTGCGAAGGCGGAAGCCTTCCGCTGTCGGCCAGTAGATCGTTTGTGCGTCGTAGGTGTGCGAGAGATCGACGAGCTCGCCTTGCGGGAACGGCGGCGCAGCGGGTCTGCCGCACCCAGACGTCAGAAGCAGGAGCGACAAAGCGGCCGTGCACGTCTTCATCCGAGCGATTCTATGCGATGACTTCGGTGATGGCTTCGGTGCGCGTCTCACGACATCCCGTGGCGGGTGTGTCTACCTACGCAACTGAACCCTGTTGGAGCGCCTGGATTCAGTGGCGCGGCTCTTGCCCCTCCTCTCGAAATGACGACGAGACTTACTTCGGGGACGAGGCGGCTCGCGATCGTGATCGCACTCGCGTGGGTGGCGCCAGCTCTCTTCGCTGTTGACGTCAAGATCGACCACGACAAGGCCTTCGATTTCAAGGCAGCACAGACCTGGATGTGGAGCACTCCTCCCGGCGACGTGAAGATGGCCCGCACGCAGGAGGACGACCCTGAAGCAATGCGGAAGATCGCCGAGCCAGTGATCGTGTCAGCCGTGAGCAGTGAGATGGCGAAGCGCGGCATGAAGCAGGCGCCCGGGGCCCCGCTCACCGTCACGTATTACCTCCTGCTCTCGATCAACCAGTCATCGCAGGAGCTCGGACAGTTCCTGCCGGCAGTCACGCAGTGGGGAGTCCCTCCGTATGCGCCGGCCACGCAATCGCTCGAGATGATGAACTACGGGTCGCTCGTCCTCGATATGATCGCCAAGGACGTCATCGTCTGGCGCGGAGTCGCGAACGCCAAGATCAAGCGCGAAGGGGAACAACCGAAACGCGAAGAACTGCTTCGCGAGGCGGTTCGCGATCTGCTCCGAAAGTTCCCGCCCAAGAGCTAGTTCCAATGCCGTTGGACGTAATTGGAGGTCCCTTTTTCTTCCGACGGTGTCTAATCGTCGGGTGGACTTCAACCACTTCGTCCAGCTGATTGCGATCGGTCTGCAAGCCCGGATTCCGATGCACATGACCGGCTTCCCGGGCGTCGGCAAGACCGAGTTCACCAAGAGCCTTGAAGCCGGTTTCTCGCACGCGGGCATCAAGTGCAAGGTGTTCATCCTCATCGGATCGATTCGCGAGCCGCAGGATTTCGGCGGCTTCCCGGTCTCGACTCCCGACGGCGTACGCCTCTTGCCAATGGCGTGGGCACGCGACGCGAAGCGTCTCGCCGAAGACGGCTATCTCGTCATCGTCTTTCTCGACGAGCTGACCACCGTGCCACCGACGACGCAGGCGGCGATGCTGCGGCTGCTGACGGAGAACGTCTGCGGCGAGCTGCAGCTGCCCGACTACGAACCCGGCAGGGGCGGTGTGGTGTATCTGTGTGCGAGCAACGCCGTCGAGTGGGCGGCTGGCGGACAGGAGATTCAGGCACCGATGGCGAACCGGTTGTGGCATGGCGAGTTTCCCATGGACCACGACACGTGGTGCGACATGATGGTCAGCGACTTCCCTGCCCCGACCGATCTGCCCGTGCTGCCTGACGACTACCTGCGCACGCATCATCATCGTCAGCGATCGCTCATTGCGGCGTACGTGAAAGCTGCGGGACGCGACGCATGGCTTGCGCCGCCGGATGACCCGGCGCGACGCAGTGGCGCGTGGCCCTCGGGACGCACGTGGTATCTCGCATCGCGACTGCTCGCCGCGGTCGAAGCTGTCTCGCCTGGAAACAGGCTGCTGCAAAGTGCGGCACTTGCCGGTCTCGTCGGCGATCAGGCGCTGCCCTTTCTCGAATACCGCGAGACGTTGAACCTGCCCGATCCCGAAGACATCCTGAAGAATCCACGCAACCTCGTGCTGCCTGACCGCATCGATCGGGCGTATGCGGTGTGTTCATCATTGGTCGGCGCGGTGCTGAACAACAAAACGCCGGAACGATGGCAGGCGGCGATGATGGCACTCGGTGTGGCATGCCGTAACAACGCCGACATTCCCACTGCCGCAGCGCGGACGTTATGTGACAAGCGCAATCGTCCCGAAGGCCCGATCAAACTGCCAGACGAGTGCAAGCCGTTCTACGAGTTGATGCAGTTGGCGAAGATCATTCCGCGCGACTGACGTCCGGCTAACGCCGGACACTACACCTATGCTGAGCAAACTCGCCGAGCTGATTCGTGGCCTCGATCGTCGCGGCGAAGGGTACTCACGCGCGCTGCAAGCGGCACGCGTCCGCGCCTCATATCAGCGGGCCTATTTCGCTCCTGCCCTGTTCAATCTGATTCCAGTGAAGACGGACATGATCGCCAGCATGGCCGTTGACTCGCGCTGGCGGCTCTATTACAACGACGCCTGGCTCTCGGCACACACCGTTGAAGAGAACGCGGCGGTGTTGATTCATGAAGTCAGTCACCTGTTGCGCGAGCACGCAGCGCGCAAGAACGCCTCAGCCGTGCAGGACATCGCGCTCTGGAACACCGCGACCGATTGCGAGATCAACGATGACCTCATCGCCGAAGGGCTGCCCCTCCCCGACGATCCACCGCATCCTGACAAGTTCGGACTGGAGCCCGGAGAGCACGCCGAGACCTATTACCGGCAGATGTTCAAGCCCGCGCAATCGAGCAGCAGAGCGAGCGGTACCGCGTTCACCACAAACCGAGCGCCAACTGCTACGCCGCCTTCGCGCCTCGCGCAACGGCGCCCAAGCCACCAACCACCGACCACCAACCAGCCCGACTGCGGTTCAGGCGCGCACGGTGAACGTCGCCCATGGGAATTGCCCGATGACGATGGCAGCCCGGGTGGAGTGCCTGGCGTCGATCCAGTGAAAGCGGAGCTCGTACGGCGCGAGTGCGCGCAGAAGATCCTCGACCGATCGGGAGACGCTGGGGATGTGCCGGTCGGCTGGCGTCGATGGGCCGGCGCGGTGCTGACGCCGAAGGTGGACTACATGGCGACGATTCGCCACGCCGTGCGAAAGGCACTGCGCGACAGCACACTCGGGCGTTACGACCGAACCTATCGCCGGCCGCATCGCCGACAGGCGGCGTACGGCGAATTCATCATGTCGTCGTTTCATCAGCCTCGGCCGCGGCCCGGGTTTCTGATCGACACATCGAGTTCAATGGAGGAGACACAGCTCGCGAGAGCGGTCGCCGAACTTGGTGGGCTCACCCGGCAACTCGGATACAGCACAGAGGTAGTCGTCGCCTGCTGCGACGCCGCAGTGCACGATGTGAGGAAGGTGTTCACCGCAGCGCAGCTCGAGTTGTATGGCGGGGGCGGCACCGACATCGGCATCGGGTTGCGCTGGTTCATCGATCGCAAGAGTGGCCCAATCGATCTGCTCGTCATCGTCACCGATTGTGAGACGCCATGGCCTGAGGAGACACCGCCGTTTCCGGTGATCACTATTCGCGTCGGCAACGGCGCACCACCACCATGGGGTGATATCGGGGCGAACCGGGTGATTACAATCGAGGAGCCCAAGGCGGCGAAGCCAATGTGGGATGAAAGGACACAGCGATGGCGGGGGTGAGGCTGCCTGACATGCGGCCGTGGGGTGGCCGCGGCACGCTGATCGTCCCCCCCAACTCGGCAAGCGCCTGGTTCGAGCTTGCGATTTGGGAGATGTGGATGGGCATGCTCGTGTGCCTTGTCCTGGGCCTTGGTGTGTATCTGATCGTCACAGCACCGACCCACATCGTCGCTGTTCCGGATCTCACCAACTGCTACGCCCCGCCGCCGGTGGCCACGCCGTGCGAGCGCATCGTGTATCGGGGCGGCATGCTGAATATGGCATTCGTCGCCTTGTGCGGACTGACGCTCGTCGGCGTCGCCGTGTGGATGCTCTGGGAGTTGTGGAGCGCGGTCGAACCGAAGCCGATCACCGACGACTTCCTGCGTCTCCTCAACGAATCATTCGGACTCGACTGGCGCAATCCGCTCAAGTGGCCATGGGCTCGCCTGTCCTGGGCCTACGGCTTCGCCGTCGTCGGCGCTGTCTTGACCGCAGGTGCAGGTCTCACGATATGGACGCTCGTCGTTTCGGCCACTCCATCGAAAGCACTGACGCCGAAGATCGAAACATCGCAGAGCTTCACGCTGGGCCGCTAAGTGGGGTCTGACCCCTTCCACTCAGGTGCCGGGATTGAGACGCGTCTCCACGCGTGCGCGGTTGTCCACAGCGCGCATAAAGAACGGTTCCCACGCGCGTCTGATCCGATCGATCTTCGAGATGGCCGCTGGCGCCGCCGTCCGGCCTCGTCCGACGACGAACAGAAATGCCTGACGGAACACACGCGGTGAATTGGCTGACGAGGGCTGGCGCGCGCCCATGACTTCGATCACGTCGTTGATCAGCACATCGCGACGGGTGCCTGAGAACGTCACGCCGACTCTTGGCCCCGATTCGGCGCTGATGCCTGGTGCGGTGGGATTCTCGACGTAGAACATCGACGGCACATCGATGTCGCGAACCAATCCCATCGCGTACTGGTCGAGCACACTGTATCGCTCGACCGCCCCCGTCGTCCGGAACATGCCGCCGCCGAGATCCTGTATGCGGTTGCCTTCCATGACCGAGGCATCGGAGTTGAAGAAGAAGCTCCAATGCGCTTCATCGCGACCGAGGAGCGCTCCGGAGTCCTGGCGGTTGTGATCGCTGAAATGGAGAAAGGCGAGCCACCGGTGTCCGACCTCCTGCCCCAACACCGACAGCGTGTTGTTCTCGCCGAGAAACTTCGTGGCCGGGTCGTCTGGGAATTTCGAAATAGAGTCCATCTGCACAACGCTGGTCAGATCGTTGCTGCCGAACTCCCCAGAGAAATCGTAGCGATCCTGACCGATCCCGTCGATGTCGTTGGCCACGGTGACCTCGAAGGAGAACGCGTCTTCGGGAGTCATCACCTCGTCTGTCCAGACGACAAGCTGATCGAACCGGTCACTGTGAGTTCGGTAGAACTTGCGCGACAGGGCCACGAGATCGAGGTCCGGCCGCAGCGAGAACCGTTCGCCGACGGCACCCGAGCCACCGGTAATCGTCCTGTTCGCGCTCGTGCTGAGATCAACCGGCATGAAGGTGTCGGTGCGCCCGGGAGAAACCCCGACGATACCATCCACCGCCGTCAACGTCGGCGATCCCGCGTACTTCATTTCGATCGTTCCATCCGGAAAGAACGAGGCCTGCACGGTGACCTGCCGAGTTGAATCGAAGACGCGAACGCCGCACCAGGTGGCGGTGAACGCATCTGCGGCCGCCCGCACGTACACGGTCCCTCCTGATGACGGATCGAGATCGGCAAAGAAGACGGCGACGCGCGGCGCACCGCTCAGCAGGCGGCTGATATCACGCGACGTGATGGCCGTATCGCGCACACCGAACGTGATGTTGCCATCCGAGTTGACCCACGCCAGTGCCTGAGGCTGACCGTAGAAGTTGAATGTGAACGGCACGTTTCTCGAGACGCTGTCGTCGTCAGCGAGCGTCACCGCATCTCCGAGTGCCGCACGAAACCCGGCATCGGTGCGACTGACGTCGTACCCGCCGCCCGACTTCGGCGTGTAGCGCAGCCCACTCAGCTGGAGGTCGACCGTATTGGCTGGAGTGATGACGTCGCCTTCGTCCTGAATGACGGCGACCTCACCGACGTCTTCGGTGACCAGGGATGTGACGCCCGCAGACGCGGTGCGAAGCGACGCTCCGGCACGATGGCGCCACAGGACATCGCCGAGCATGCCGCGTGGATCACCATGTACGACTCGGCCCGCGCCCTTCGAACGAGAGGGAGAGGCCGCAGCGCCGGCAAGATCACGGGCGACATTCGACGCGGGGCACGGGTTCTGTGCGGCGGTCGGAGCCGGTGTCGGCGGCAACGTTTGCGTCTCATCGTCGTCTTTGCAACCAACCGCCGTGCACGCCGCTACCAGGATCGCAACGCACCACACCAGACGCGACATACGAATATGCACTCGTAATCCTTCCGCCGCTCGAAAACACTAGGATCAGGGGAGAGGGAAATAGTGTCGGACAGAGTCAATCTACCCACAACAGGAATCTCGCGCACGTGCATTTACACCGCTGCCGGACGGGCGATTGGCGCCCGCGATCCGGATCCATCCGTGCGCAATCCCGACTATCTCGCGGAGAAGCTTCTCGGCGATCCCGCGGCATTCAACATCGAACAAGCCGCTGTCAAAGCGCTAGGCCGAAGCTATGACGATGCGATCAAAGACGTCGAAGTGGTTAGCACCGTACGGATGATGTTGGTGCGCACTCGCTTCATCGATGAAGCGCTCGAACGCGCGGTTTCCGGCGGTGCGACACACGTCGTGATCCTTGGCGCGGGGTTCGACTCGCACGCCTATCGCTGCCAGGAACTGCTCGCCAACGTGCGCGTGTTCGAAGTGGATCGGCCCGCGACGCAGGCGTACAAAAAGCAGCGCGTCCAGGTTGCGATCGGCGCACCCCCGGCGAATCTCACCTATGTGCCGATCGACTTTCAGCATGAGGACCTCGCCGACGTTCTGGCGCGGCATGGGCACGATCAGTCGCAGCGAACCTTTTTCATCATGGAAGGCGTGACGATGTACGTGCCTGAGGAAGGCGTGCGAGCGACATTGCGATACGTGGGTGGGCATCCGACGGGCAGCGGCATCGTGTTCGATTTCATGTATCGACCGATGGTCGAGATGCTCAAGAACATCGACTGGGCCAGAGTGCCTGACGCGTTCAAACCCTACGTGCAGCGCTTCCTCGACCTGATCAAAGACGAGCCGTGGGTGTTTGGCATCCCGGTCGGAGGCGAGCGCACGTTTCTGAGCGAGGTCGGCCTCGAACTGCGTGAGGCGCTGGCCATCGGAGGGGAGGAATCGATCAAGCGCTACGCGACGAAGGCCGACGGTACGCAGATTGGCGCACAGGCCATTGCCGAGAGCATGGCGCGCATGGCACAGCGCGCCCGCGAAGCGGGCGCCGCATCCGCGGAAGCGCGGGCCATCGATCCCGAGCGCATGCGCGAGCAGCAGCGCACGATGGCTTACCAGCTCGCGGAAGCGGTGGTTCGCTAGCTGGCAACTCCCAATTCCCAACTCCCAACTATTTGGGGGTTGGTTCGAAGGTTACTGGGGATTGGGAGTTGGGCGTTGGCAGTTGGGCGTTGGCAGTTGAGAGTTGAATCGCTACGGAGTTCGCGGCGGAGCCGGCGTCGGGACGGTGCCTGCCGGCAACGGCCAGTTGCCAT
>DATCXH010000949.1:0-3839 GCA_036565925.1 Vicinamibacterales bacterium | reverse complement strand
GAGCTTCAGCAGGGCGACCCCTACGACGTCGCCAGCCGCATCAAACAGAAGTGCGAAGTGGTGATGAAGAAGGCGGGTGTGATGTGAGGCGAGTCTAAAGACTCGCCTCTACTTCGCCGCTGGGGGCGGCGCGATCGTGATCACGAGGCCTGAGAGGTCCTGGCCGCCGACCTGAACACCCTTCGAAACGTCCTCGTCGCCGAGACGCGCAGAGCCGAGCGTATACCCCGGCGGCAGGCCACCCAATTCGATCGTGTGACGCGCCGGCTGCACTTGTGCGGTGAACGAACCATCCGCGTTCGATATCGCGGTCACATAGCTTCGGTCAGTTGCAAAGCCGATCAGGACTCGATGCAGCACACCAGATGGTCCGACGAGGCGGCCCGATACGCTGCGCAATGTCGGCCGCACGAGATCGATGCGCGCGCCGGTCTCATCAACTTGAAATGGACGGGACGGCATGCCCGGCGGTGTGGGAAAGAGGCTCAAAAGATACGAGCCTTTCGGAAGATGGCCGAATGTGAACGAGCCGTCGGGCGCGACGGGAGTCTCGAGCAGCTCACCGAGCGCGATGCCCGAGAGGATGGCCTTCTCCTGTGAGTTCGCCGCAGGCGGTGTGCTGACGCGGCCGCTGACATTTCCCCCCGGCGGCAGTAGCACGGTGAAGTTAATCCCGTCTACCGGCGCAGCGGCGCCAACGGTGACGACGGTTGCGCCATCAGCGTTCGTCGTCGCCGGATAAAACGTCGGGTATCCGAACATGCTCGCGACGATGAAGTAACGGCCGGGCGCGAGATTCGCGAGCCGATACCGTCCCTGCGCGTCGGTTAACGCCGTACTCGCCGGCAGGTTGAAGTCGGTCGCGTAATAGTTCTGGCCGTCAGACGGCTTGATGTTGGGCGCCGGGGCCGGCACGGCACTGATGCGAATCGCGGCGGCCGGCTTGCCGTCCTTGGTCTGCAGTTGACCGGTGACGACGCCCGGGCGCGCCGCTGTTGCGGTCTGCAGCAACAGCAACAACGCCAGGACTACGTTGATCATCATGAGATCGTAGAGGCGGGTCTTCAGACCCGCCTTTGACTAGTTGGCCAGAGGATCGGGCCGGAGCTGGAACTTCACGACCTTCCCTCTCGTTCCTTTGCCGCCTTCGATATGCCACACGAAGTGCGTGCCGTAGTTGGCATACAGCGCGCGACCCTTCCAGCCGCCGTTCGGATTGTCGATGCGACCGTCGAGACCTCGCGAGTAGAAGCCAAGCGGATACGGCACACGCAGCGTGGTCCACTGCCGTGTCTGCGGATCGAGCACCAGTAATGAGTCGGAGTTCGATCCGTTGGCTATAGGTTTGTTCGCGCCGAGCCCTAAGACGTTGAATTGATCCACCCAGTTGTAATAGTGGAAGTCGGCCGGAATGTTCGTGCCTTTCAGCTTCGGTCCGGTCGTCTGATACAGCGTCCACCCTTCGGTGCACTCGCTGCCGTCAACCTTGCGCGGCCCGGTGATCGCCTTGCACTTGCGGCGATCGAAGCTGGCGAGGTGGCTGCTTGCGGCAAGCGCGGTCCAGACGACGCCGTTGGTGTCGATGTCTACGCCTCGCGGGTCAAAGCCCGGCTCGGGGACTTTGTAGATCTCGGTGATGCACGACTGCGGCGGGTTCTTGCCGCGATCCATTCGAACGAGATAGCCGGGATAGCGCTCGGAAACGCCCCAGACCGAGTCGTCCACCGGGCTCGGGATCACACCGTAAAGGCTGAAGCTCACGAGCGTGTCGAGTTTGGGATCCGGGCCGCCGGCCTGTGCGCGTCCGCCTGCACCGCCGGGCCGTCCACCCGCAGCGTTGCCGCCTCCTTGTGTATCGCCGGCGTAGAGCAGCGAATCACCGCGACCGGTGATCTGATTCCATGGCGGAGCCGTGATCTTGCCGTCGCCGTTTGTGTCGACGACCTGTCCACACCAGCCGACCGCTTTCTGCTCGTCCTTGGTCTCGTCGTAGACCTTCGTATCGATCCAGCCCACGATGGGTCCGCTCAGCTCGTTGAAGTAGAGCGTCTCGTTCGCGTCGTTATCGAACTGCAAGTGGTGCGTCGAGTAGCACGTGTCGATGAGCACGAACTGCTTCGTCTTCGGATCGAAGAACGATGCCTGACGACCGCTGTTGCGCAGCGGGAACCACGCCGCGTACTTGTTCGAGGGATCGTTGCACCAGCTCGGATCGGCGTTGGGTCGAATCTTCGACGTCATCCACACACGGCCTTTGCTATCGAGCATCGGGTTGTGCGGATCGGCCGGGTTGTATGGTGGGTTCGCCCAGAGATGCGTGTCGCCCCACCACAGTGACGGACGATTCGGCTTCGGGAAGCGCGACGGCACGTCGGCGCGCGCTGCGCGCGTCGGGATTTCAAGTTCGTCGGCGGAGTTCGTCTTTGGATCAAGAACGACGAGCGATCCGTGTCCGGCGGAGACGGCGTAGATTGGTCCGTTCGGGTTGACCGTCGGCTTGTTCTTGTCGGTGGAGACGAGGTCGTGCATGAACGAGTGGTCGTCGCCGACGTCCCACAGGGTGAGCACGAGATTCCGTTCGATGCCCGTCGGCCGTGACGGTGCGGGTGGTACTTCACCCTTGGCGATGCGCTCGGTCCAATCGGCGTACACCTTCAGCGATCGCGTCTGGCCCTGGCTGCCAAGCACGCCGTACATCGACGTGCCGCGAACGCCCGTGCCGAGTCTCCACTCCCACGCCTCGGCGTGCGTCTTCAGTTCGGGCTTGGCCTTCAGCACGTGATCCACGCTGCGCGTCAGCTTGTTGCCCAATTGATGACAGAAGTTGCAGTCCGACTTGAGTGAATTGATCCAGTGGTTCTGCGTCAGCATGCCGGTGCCGAGGCCGTTGCCCTGCGGACCGGTGCCGGGGAACTCTGAGGCTGCCGGTGGTTCCAGCATCGAGAGCCAGTAGCTGCCCGGATACACCTGCGCCGCTTCCTGAGGTGTCTTCGCAGGGGTCACGCGCAATGTCACCTGCGTCGAACTTGGCTTGAGCGTCTGCGGCTTGGAATCGACGAGGCCATACCCGCGCACCCAAACGCTATAGCTCGCGTTCGGCAACTCGGGGAGGAGAAACCGGCCCTGGTCGTTGGTAACAACGATCTTGATGAAGTTCGTCGGGAGCTCTTTGGTCTCGGCGATAACCCACACGCCGGCCTCTGGTCCTGAGGCTCCCTGGACGACGCCGGTGATGATGCCGGTCGGTGTCTGCGCCTGTCCGTGCACGCCAACCGAGATCACGGCCGCCGCGAACGCTGCGAGCGCGATCCCCATAAGACTTCGTCGTGTATTCATGACCCGCGATCGTAGGCGAAACATTTGAGGCAAGTCCAGCGATTGACGGCAATTTGATCCGGGAAGATCGCCGAGAATTTCCGAGGACACAGAGTTCATGAAGACAGCGCTCACAGGGGCCACAGAGCCGTTGCCAGATCGGGGTAGCTCGGAACGCCCTGTGCGATGCTGAACCCCGTGAGTGACGAGAAGCTCGACGCGCTTGCCCAGCGGTTGAAGGGTGCGGCACGCGTGACGATCCTCACCGGCGCCGGGGTGTCCGCGGCGAGCGGGGTGCCCACGTTCCGCGGCAACGGCGGACTCTGGCGGCAGTTCCGTGCCGAGGACCTTGCGACGCCCGGAGCGTTCAGCCGCGATCCGGTCCTCGTCTGGGAGTGGTACGCGTGGCGGCGCGAACTCATCGCGGCGTGCCGACCGAATCCTGCGCACGAGGTCATCGCTCGTTGGTCGAAGGCATTCGAGCGATGCACGGTCATCACGCAAAATGTGGATGACCTGCATGT
>DATCXH010000301.1:0-8436 GCA_036565925.1 Vicinamibacterales bacterium | reverse complement strand
TCGTTGGCGGAAACGTCCCGTGCTCGAGGACGACCGAGCGCGGGCGTCACACCCGTGCGCCAACTATTGGCGCGGACGTCGTCGATCCGGACGGCACCAACCCCAAACACCATCAGCGACGCCAACTCACCTGTCGCTGTGCTCGGCCGCAGTTCCTTCGCGCGATCCCGAAGCCCGTCGAAGAGGATCATCAGATCAGCGAGGAGTTCTCTCCCCGAGCATCGTACGTCCTGCGGTGGTCATCGCAGGCGACGTCAGGAGAGTTCAGGTGGGATCCGGTAGAACTCGTCGAGATGCTGATGGTGGCGCAGCCCGATCGCTTCGCGCTGCACTTCGAGATACCAGCGGTATTTCACTGCCTCTTCACGTAACTCGCGATAGGCCGCCACGTCGCGGGCACGGTCTTCGTTCCGACCATGCGCAAGCTGTTGGCGCGTGGCGTCCAGCTGCTCGAGGAGTCGCTCGAGACGACGGCTGATGCGAGTCAGCGCAGCGGCGCGCTCCTCCTGCAGTTCCTTGAGAAGGCTCTGGTGCTGGGCCTTCGTGTGCTCGATGCCCATGCCGCTATTTTAATGGAGCGCTTGACACTGACTAGTACAGAAGCCAAGATGCCGCGCACTGTCAGCGGGGATCTCTTGATCGTTGGGAGTCAAGCCAAGGGAGGGGTGAACATGCGTCTGACCGGGAAGTCCGTCGCACTTATCGTCTTGTTGGTCTTCAGTCCAGGCCTCGCGTTTGCGCAGGCGGTGATTGCCGGGGTCGTCAAAGACGCGTCAGGCGCGATCTTGCCTGGCGTGACCGTCGAAGCCACCAGTCCTGCCCTCATCGAAAAAGTCCGTACAGCCGTCTCTGACGGAACGGGTCAGTACCGCATCGAGAACCTGCGGCCAGGCACCTATGCCGTGACGTTCGCACTCTCGGGATTCAGCACGCTCAGGCGTGAAGGCATCGAGCTCACCGGATCGTTCACCGCGACCGTGGACGCCGAGATGCGCGTCGGCCAGCTGCAGGAAACGGTCACCGTGACCGGCGCCTCGCCGATCGTGGACGTGCAGAGCGCTCGTCGTGAGATGACCATCGACAACGAAGTCATCCGCGCGATTCCCAACCAGCGCAACTACGGATCGATGGTCGCGATGGTGCCGGGCGTGATCACCAACGTCAACGATCCAGCCGCCGGCACGGTGACGACGCAGTTCCCGATCCATGGTGGCAGGGCGAACGAGAGCCGCATGTGGGTAGACGGACTGAACGTCGGCAACCCGCCAGGCGGCGGACAGCCGCCCACCTACGTCGCCGATATCGGCAACGCGCAGGAAATCGCGTTTACGACCTCAGGCGGGTTGGGCGAATCCGAAACCGCCGGCCTGGTCATGAATGTCGTCCCGAAGACCGGCGGCAACGAAGTGCACGGTGCGGCGTTCTTCAGCGGCACAGGCGCTGATCTCCAGGCCGACAACCGATCCGGCGTACCGCCTTTGAACAACGTCTATGACCTGAATGTCTCGATCGGTGGTCCGATCTTGAAGGATCGCGTGTGGTACTTCGTGAACGGCCGCACGCAGGCCGCAACACGATATATCCCGGGAATCTACTACAACGCGAATGCGGGCAATCCGGCCAGCTGGACGTATTCGCCGATCCTCGATCAGCCGCAGTTCACCGATCGCAAGTGGGAAAACATCAGCGGCCGCATTACGTGGCAGGCCACGTCGAAGCACAAGATCGGCGGGTTCTGGGACGAGCAGGTCGTCTGTCGCACGTGCAAGGGCACGACGTACGGGATCACCGATCCGGCGCGGATGTCACCCGAGGCGGGGGGGCTGAGCCAGTACAAGCCGCTGCGTGTCACACAGCTGACCTACTCGTCGCCGCTCTCCAGCCGTCTGTTGATCGAGGCCGGTCTCGGCACCACGTATTACGGGTGGGGCAACTTCGAGCGCGATCCGAATCCGACCCGCAATCTCATTCGCGTGCAGGAGCAGTGCGCCAATGGGTGCGCGGCGAATGGCGGCGTCCCGGGCATCTTCTATCGCTCGCAAGACTTCGCCGACAACTACACCGGCGCGTACGCCTGGCGCGCATCAGGGTCGTACATCACCGGCGCACACAGCCTCAAGATCGGCTACCAGGGATCGTACATGACCGACGACCGTACCTGGTTCACCAACGATCAGAACCTCACCTATCGCCTGAACAACGGCGTTCCGAATCAGCTGACGCAGTCGATCTCGCCGTGGGTCAACAACGCCCGCGCCGGATGGACCGCGTTCTACGCACAGGAGCAGTGGACGCTCGGCCGCTTCACGCTGCAGGGCGCGCTGCGCTACGACCGGGCCGGGAGTTCGTTCCCCGCGCAGCAGATCGGTCCGTCGCGGTTCCTGCCAACGCCGTTCATCTTCCCCGAGACGAAGGGCGTGGACAGCTATAACGACATCACGCCGCGAGTCGGATTCGCGTGGGACGTGTTCGGCACGGGCAAGACGGCGATCAAGGCGAGCATCGGCAAATATCTCGAAGGCGTCGGCACGTCCGGCAACTATGCAGGTGCGAACCCGACGAGCCGCATGCCGGTCACTGGCGGCGTGTTCGCGACGGGCAGTGTGTCGAGGAGTTGGACCGACGTCGACGGCGACTTCGTGCCCGATTGCGATTTGCTGAACAACGCTGCCAACTCCACGGGTGGCGATGTCTGCGGCGCCGTGTCCAACGCTCGGTTCGGTCAGAACGTATTGACCAACAACTACGATCCTGAATTGCTCAAGGGTTGGGGCGTGCGTTCGTCGGACTGGAGCGTGAACCTGGCCGTGCAGCAGCAGATCCTGCCGCGCGCGTCAGTTGAAGTGGCCTACTCGCGGCGCTCGTTCAGCGGCTTCACGGTGAACGACAACCTCGTCGCGAGCGCAGCCGACTACACGAGGTTCAGCATCACGGCACCGAGCGATCCGCGCCTGCCCGGCGGCGGCGGCTACGCGATCTCGAATCTGCTCGACATTGCTCCGACACTTTTCGGCCAGATCAACAACCTGGTCACCGACGCGAGCAACTTCGGCAAGTGGGAGCAGTACTTCAACGGGTTTGACGTCACGATGAGCGTTCGCATGGGCAGCGGCCTGAACTTCCAGGGCGGCACCAGCACCGGACAGACGGTTGCCGACAACTGTGAGGTCCGCGACAACCTGCCGGAACTCAACGGCGCGCTCGGCGCGGGTCTCGCCGGATCAACAGTGAGCCCGACGAGCCCGTACTGCCACGTCGCCTACGGCTGGCTCACGCAGTTCAGAGGGCTGGCGTCGTACACGGTCCCGAAGATCGACGTGCAGGTCAGCGGTGTGATGCAGAGCAAGCCCGGGCCGCTGCTTGCCGCCAACTACGCCGTACCCGCCGCGCAGATCACGCAGGCGCTCGGTCGTCCGCAGGCCGGTGGGGGCGCGAATCTGACGATCAATCTGATCGAGCCCGGCTCGATGTACGGCAATCGCGTCAATCAGCTCGACTTCCGCGTCGCCAAACTGCTGCACTTCAAGAGCACGCGGACGATGGTCGGCGTCGATCTGTTCAACGCGCTGAACTCCGGCGCGATTCTGAGCTACAACAACGCGTTCGTTCCGGGCGGCACGTGGCTGCAGCCGATCACGATCCTGACCGGCCGCATGGTGAAATTCAGCGCGGAGTTTACGTTCTAGATCCGTAGTGTCCGGCTTCAACCGGACCACCGACGGGCTTCGTGAAGCGCGACATTACCGCGCTTCACGGAGCCCGAGAAGCGCGACACGCGCCGCGCTTTTCCGCAATCTGGTTCAGATCCGGCGAGGTGTGGCGCCCAACCAGAACCAGATGGCGACACCCGCAGATAGGGCTAACAGACCAAACAGCAACACATACGGCATTGAGCTGGCCGTCTGCGGCAACTGTGTCCGCGCCGTGCTGCGCGCGCGCTCATCGGCCCTCGGGTCCTGTGCAGCTGCGGCTGTTGCGCTGCCCGGGGCCTGCGCCACCTCACCCCGTTGTGCTCTGCCGCTCGCCTGCACCGGCGCCGGAGCTTCTTCGACCGTCACGGCAGCGGGAACACCCGAACCGTCGATTCGAGATAAGTCCGCCGTCGCCACATCCTTCGTCTCGACGCTAGTCGTCAGCACCGGCTGTGATGTCACCTTGGCAAGCTGCAGCGCCTGCGCTCTCGGATAGATGAACTCGTATCCAATCGATTTGCCTGGATACCACCAGCCTTTGATCGGTGGTGGCATGTTGCCCGAGGTCTCCAGGAATCGAACCTCAGGATCAATCGGCGCCTTCGACAGCTGGTTGGGGATGGTGTGGAGCATTGCCAGCTGGGTCTTGCCATCTTCGCTCAGCACGCTGATGACTTTGCGGCTCGAATCGGGATCGGCGAGCCGGAACAGATACCTGCCGGCGGGCAGGGTGACGCCCGGCAGCGTGACCGGCGTACTGAATGTGAAGTACGTTCGATAGTCCGACGGTTGCGCGCGTGCCGCGCCCAGGCCCAGCACGAGCATCGCGAGCGTGAAGAACACCGTGAATTTGCTCGACATGGTTCCCTTGTTTCCTTCCATGAGTCGCATCCCATACCCGCCACCACGATATCTGCGCCGGCTTCGCTGATTCGGCCGCAGGAGCTCAGGTTGGTTGCGACAAATGCGCAGCGGGCCTGACCTGCATCACGCTATCGGATCGCTGAGAAGGTGTCAGTGCAATGTCAGACACCTCCAGCTCGACGGGCGTCGCGCACCATGTTCCGATTTGGACTGCGCGTTATCGCCGGCGCATGGGCAAACTGGTCACGCTGTATTGCGCTCGCGGAGATACGCTTCCGTAGGGCCGGACCTTTCGGACCGGCCTGGGCCCCACCGAACCGAAACGGAGTTCGCGGCGTCTTGGTAGACGTCATGAGACATTCCGACATTCGTCTGCGTGCTGCCCTTATCGCGTTCCTGGTCTGGATTGCCTCCGCCTATCCCGCCGCGCAGCCGAAGTCGCTCTTCTCGTTTCACAGCAACGCCTGGCTCAATCTGCACCACTACGTGAGAGTCAACGCCCGGGGCGCTCCCGGGCCGGGCGGCTTGACGCCTGCGCAGCAAAAGGACTGGGCGGAAGGCGTCGAGTTCTACAAGCCCTATGCGGCCCGAGATGTCCTGCGCGATGACGGGATGGTGGCGATCGCGAGCGCGCTGCGTGCCGGTGAAGGGAAAGACAACCTGGATGGCGTTGCAATCGACCCGACACTGAAGTCGACGCTCGAGAAGCTGATGCCGATCTATCGGACGCACGGATGGGCCGAGCACGATCGCGCCAATCGAGAATGGATTGCGGCTATCGTGCCGCTGGTCGATCGCCACGGCGCGGCGATCAGTCAGGCGCTCCTGCGCGCATACGGCGCTACCTGGCCGGCGGAACCAATGCACGTCGACCTGTCAGTGTCGGCGGGTCCGGTCGGTGGCTTCTCCGTCAACAATCACATCACCATCTCCTCGTCTGATAAGAGCTACCGCGGGTACGCCGGGCTGGAGATGGTTTTTCACGAAGCGTCGCACGCACTGTTCGCGTCAGTGAACCAATCGATGTATCGGATCGCGACCGAGCAGAAGGTAACGGTGCCGCCACAGTTATGGCACGCGGTGCTGTTCTACACCGCCGGCGAGATGACGACGCGTGAGCTCAAGACGCGCGGCATCGACTACTCGCCGTATGCGAATGCGGCCTTTTACGACAATATGTGCGGCGCGGGGTGCATGGCCAAGATCCGCGAGCACTGGACACCGCATCTCGACGCCAAGCGCTCGATCCCCGACGCACTCTCCGGCCTCGTCGCCGCGTTCAAGTAATGCGGGTGGCCGCGGCAACAATGGGCTTCGCCCATCCTGGCACCTGCGGTAGATCGCAGATAAATGCGATTGCTCCATTCACCATGTGCAGCACAAGCAACGGCTCGGGCATTTTCCCCGATGCCGGATCGGCATCCACGCTATTGTCGAAGACGCGTAGTTCCGTCAGGTGCGGCAACAGGCGGATCAGGTTGACCCGACTTCGCTCGAACCGTTCACGAATCTTGCTCTCGGGAATATCGTGTCCGCCTCTCGCGACACGAGTGCGGACCCTGGCGAGGTGCAGCTCAGGAGTGGCGAGGCCCACGTACCACACGCGGACCTCAATGCCTTTGGCCACCGCCTGCCGTAGCAGCGCGGGCATCGTCTCTCCGCCCAGGGTGGTTTCGAAAGCAAACGTCAAACGGGTTGCGATGGCCTTTTCGAGCAGGCGTTTTCCCTGATGCCACGCGGCGATGTTGGCCTCGCGCTCCGAGAGTTGTGGGCTCGCTGACTGAATCCGGCGAGTGGCCTCGTCGGGATTGAAATAGTCTGCGCCCATGCTGCGGATGACGGCGCCACCGATGCTGCTCTTACCGGCGCCGTTGGTACCTGCCAGCACGTAGATGCAGGGCGCCTCTGCTGCTTTAGGCACGCCGTCGCCGACGGGCGGCGGCGAGCCGGCCAATCGTCTTTGGCTTCGCCGCGAATGC
Organism: Vicinamibacterales bacterium; assembly: GCA_036565925.1. GTDB lineage: Bacteria > Acidobacteriota > Vicinamibacteria > Vicinamibacterales > UBA2999 > Gp6-AA40. Next base: position 1,901 of record DATCXH010000301.1, on the reverse strand, counting down.
GGACTTCAGCGCCGTGCGGGCAGCGGGTGTCTGCAACCGATCGAGCAAACCGTCGAACTCGGCGCTCAATGAGGTCAGGTCGGGCGGGCGGTTGCCACCGAGCGCCTCGAATTCCGCTATCGACAGCAGGACGGCCTTGGGTGTGTCGTGCTTGGTGATGATGACCGACCCTCCGGCGATCGCGGTCTCGAGCAACGGCCCGAAGCGCGTTTTGGCCTCGGTCGCGGTTACCTTGAGCGTGTGCTTGGCCATGCGTTCATTTTGGACATAACGACCATAATAGTCAATTCGTGTCCTGCCCGAACATGCATGCGCCGCGCGCTCTTCACGGCTGGTTGCCGCCCGTTCTGGTCTTATACTGAACGTCTTTCAGGGAGACACCATTGAACACGAACTCATGGCGGACGCGTACGCTTGCCGCGTCGTGGTGCATCGCGCTGGGCATTTTCGTTCTGATCGCCGCCGACAATACCGGGATCGCGCAACAGGCGCCGGCTGGAGCGCCGACGCGCGGAGGCCAGGCGGCGCCGACACCCGGACGCGAAGGCGCGCCGGGAGGACAGGGACGCGGACGCGGTCCGGCGCCCGTTGACACGCTTGGCGCGGGACCGTGGGATCTGCCCGCCGGCCGCGGCACACGCATCCACGTCTCGGTGGTGACCAAAGGCCTCGATCACCCGTGGGGCTTCGCGTTCCTTCCCGACGGAGGCATGCTCGTCACCGAACGTCCAGGACGACTGCGCCAGATCAAGAACGGAGTGCTCGATCCGACGCCGATCGGGCCGATGCCGCAGATGCTCGCGACCGGCCTCGGCGGTCTACTCGACGTATCACTACATCCGCGCTTCGCGCAGAACCGCCTGATCTATCTCACCTACTCGAAGCCAGGCCCGAAAGGCCCCGGCGACGCGACGACAGCGGTACTTCGCGCGAAGTGGGATGGCGGATCGACGCTGACTGACGTCAAGGACATCCTCGTCGCCGATGCGTATCACGGCGGAACCGGATCGCCGCAGGGACTCGGGCCAGCGAGCGGCAGCTACGGCTCACGTCTCGCATGGGATAGAGCCGGCTTCCTGTATGTCTCCCTCGGCGATCGCAACTACCCACCTGCGTCGCAGGACCCGGGCTCGCACATCGGCAAGATCCTCCGCATCCGCGACGACGGTACCGTGCCGGCGGACAATCCGTTCGTCAGCCGTCCTGGATACAAGCCCGAGATCTATTCGATTGGTCATCGCAATCCGCTCGGACTGGCGTTCCATCCGGTCACGGGAGAGTTGTGGTCGACAGAGGAAGGGCCACAGGGCGGTGACGAGCTGAACAAGATCGAAATGGGCAAGAACTACGGCTGGCCACGCGTCTCGCTCGGCCGCAACTATGACGGCACGCGTGTGGGCGAAGGCTTCAGCGCGGCGGGCCTCGAAGAGCCGGTCGTGTTCTGGGTGCCGGCGATCGCCATCTCAGGGTTGTCGTTCTACGACGGCGACAAGTTCCCCGGCTGGAAAGGCAACGCGCTGGTCGGCGCGATGCGCAACAACACCGGCCAGCACATCCAGCGTGTGCAGTTCAACGCGAAGGGCGAGCCGACAGGGCGCGAGATCTTCCTCAGTGAGTTGAAGCAACGCATCCGCGAGGTGAAGCCCGGCCCCGACGGAAACATCTACGCCATCACCGACGAAACTTTTGGAGCTGTCCTGAAGATTGAACCGGCCCAATAAAGCATTGGAGATTGAGGATCTGTGATTGGTGATTGGTTGGTGATTGGAGATTGATGATTGTTGAATGAGCGCACGCTACGCGCGTGCGCCCTATGACCTGCGCGGTACGATCAATCAGCAATCAACAGTCGCCATTCAACAACGAATCACCAATCACAGATCGCTCAATCAACATGGATC
>DATCXH010000088.1:0-7559 GCA_036565925.1 Vicinamibacterales bacterium | reverse complement strand
ACGTTGGGCTGGGTGTATTACAAGCGGAAGCAGCCGGCGGATGCGGTGACGGCCTTTAGCGAAAGTGTCACAAAAAACCCAAAAAACGCCATCTATCAGTACCATCTTGGGCTGGCGCATCTGCAGGCCGGCGACACCGGGAAGGGCCGCGCCGCCCTCACCCGCGCCCTCTCGCTGAATCCAAAATTTGCTGGCGCGGAAGAGGCAAAGCGGCTCTTGGACGGTTCGGGAAGTGAACGACCATGACCGACAAGATTTGCCTCCAACCCAGGCTGGAAGTTAGTCCGTGCTTTGTCGGACTTCTGGTCGCTCTTCTGCGGGAATAGGGTCGCCTGTGACAGGTAAATACCTCTTCAATAAGCCCTTGTGGTAAACGACCGCAAGAACGGTTAGCGCGGAGAGGTCTTTGCTGAATACTCCCCCGAATCGAGACCCGGCGATCGGGGTCTGTAACGCATTTTTGACACCAGTCACGAACAAGAATGTGACTGAGAGGGCGAAGCTGTGTCGCTCAGTATGAGGCAAATGCCAGAAACAAAGCTGTTTTCGCGAGATGTGCTTCGTATCGACCCGGCGGCGGCCGTTGCAGAGATCGAACAGGCAATTCGAACTCACGTGGTGTCGCTCCGTCGTCGTGGCATTGTTGTGGGGCTTTCCGGCGGTATCGACAGCTCAGTCGTCACGTGCCTGAGCGCGCGGGCCTTGGGGGCTGACCGGGTTCTCGTTCTCTTCATGCCGGAGCGCGACTCCTCGTCAGAGTCGTTACGTCTCGGCAGGTTGTTGACCGACAAGTTCGGGATTCCGTCGGTCGTTGAGGAAATCGCCCCCACCCTCGCGGCGGCAGGGTGTTACTCGCGACAGGTAGATGCGATCCGGACGGTGTTCCCGGAGTACGACGAGCGCTACAAGTGCAAGATCACGCTCCCGTCCATTCTGGATGGTGAACGGTTGAACGTCTCGGAACTGACCATCGAGACGCCCGCCGGCGAGCAGAAGACGTCGCGCATGCCGGCCTCCGCATATCTGCAATTGGTCGCCGCGACAAATTTCAAGCAGCGCGTTCGCAAGTTGATGGAGTACTACCACGCTGATCGGATGAACTATGCGGTCGCGGGTACTCCGAACCGTCTCGAGTACGACCAGGGATTCTTCGTCAAGCAAGGTGATGGCGCGGCGGACGTGAAGCCGATCGCTCACCTCTATAAGTCACAGGTCTACGCACTCGCTGAATACCTCGGCGTTCCCGACGAGATTCGTCGTCGGCCGCCGACGACCGACACGTTCTCTCTACCCCAGACGCAGGAGGAGTTCTACTTCGCACTTCCCTACGACAAGATGGACTTGTGCCTCTACGGCCACAACCATCAGGTGCCGGCCACGGACGTCGGGAAGGCAATCGGGCTCTCGGCCGATCAGGTCGAACGCGTATATCGCGACATTGATCAGAAGCGTCGGACGACGCGCTACCTGCATAGCAAGCCCTTGCTCGTGCAGCCGGTGTCCGAGGTGAGTGCCTGATGTGTGGTATCGCGGGAATCGTCAACCTGCGCGACGGATTGATGCCTCCCGACATCGATGACCTTCGTCAGATGGTCGGCACGCTGCGTCACCGCGGCCCTGACGAGTTCGGCGTCTACCGCGATGCACGTGCTGGCCTTGGGCATGCGCGGTTGTCGATCATCGATCTGCTCACCGGTCAACAGCCGCTGGCCAACGAAACCAATACGCTGTGGATCAGTTTCAATGGCGAGATCTTCAACTATCTCGAACTGCGCGAGGAGTTGGAAGGGTGCGGCCATCGGTTCCGGACGCACAGTGACACGGAAGTCATCGTCCACGCGTACGAACAGTGGGGCGCGAGCGCATTCCGCCGGTTCAATGGTCAATGGGCGGTCGCGTTGTGGGACGGTGAGCGCAAGACGCTGGTGCTCGCCCGCGATCCGTTTGGCGTGAGGCCGCTCTACATCTGCGAGCACGGCGGCCGGATGTACTTCGCGAGCGAGGTCAAAGCGATCTTCGCGGCCGATGCGTCGATTCCCCGCGAATTCGATCCGGTTGGATTGCAACAGGTCTTCACGTTTTGGACGAGCGTGGCGCCGCGCAGCACGTTCCGCGGTGTTCATGAGCTTCCGCCTGGCTGTGTTCGCACCATTAGCGCTCGCGGTGTCACGGACGAGTGGGCGAGCGAACCGTCATTCCCCGATCGCGACGGCAGTGGCTTCACGGGCACGCTCGAGGACGCGGTCGTCGCGGTGCGAGACGCGCTCGAGAATGCGACGAGCTTGCGCATGCTGCGCGCGGATGTGCCGGTGGGCAGTTACCTGTCCGGCGGACTCGACAGCTCATTGACAGCGGCAATGGGACTCCGGGCGAAGGGAAGCAAATTGCAGACGTTCTCGCTGCGCTTCGCTGACGCTGAGTACGATGAAACGAAGTATCAGCGCGAGATGGCGTCATTCCTCGGCAGCGAGCACCACGACGTGGTGGTGAGTCGCTCGGACATCGCGGAAGTGTTTCCCGAGGTGATCGCACATGCCGAGCGTCCGATTCTTCGTACCGCGCCTGCCCCGCTGTTCCTGCTCTCTCGCCTCGTTCGGAATGCAGGCATCAAGGTGGTGCTGACTGGCGAAGGCGCCGACGAGATGTTCGCCGGGTATGACTTGTTCCGCGAAGCGAAGGTTCGACGCTTCTGGGCGCGTCAGCCTCAATCGACTCGCCGACCCCGTCTGCTCGAGCGGTTGTATCCCTATCTCGAACGATCGCCGGTATCGCAGCGCCGGTTCGCCGAGCAGTTCTTCGGGCAGAACCTTGACGCGTCGCTGGCGCCAGGGTTCGGCCACGATCTTCGGTGGAAGGGCGCCAGCGCGTTGACCCGTCTCTTCTCCCCCGAATTCGCGCAAGCTGGGGACGTCGATGTCCGAGCAGAACTGCTCTGCGATCTACCTGTAGCGTTCGCCTCGTGGTCTCCGCTCGCGCAGGATCAGTTCCTCGAAGTGCGCACGCTGCTCTCCGGGTATCTGTTGTCATCGCAGGGCGATCGGATGCTGATGGCGAATTCGGTCGAGGGCCGCTTTCCATTCCTCGATCGTCAGGTGGCGGCGTTGGCGGAATCGCTACCGGCCTCTTACAAGTTGCATGTGCTCGACGAAAAGCATGTGCTCAAGCGTGTCGGCACGGATTTGATTCCACGGTCTATCCTCGAGCGCAAGAAGCAGCCGTATCGTGCGCCTGATGCACTCTCGTTCGGTGAACATGAGGCCCGCGAATGGATCGATGCGGTCGCCGACCTGCCGACCTTGAGCGCTGCTGGAGTGTTTCGCTCGACCGCCGCCCGGCGAGTGATTGACAAGTGCCGGGATCGCGCCGAGTCGGGTCAGTTCTCGAATGCTGACAACATGGCCGTCGTCGGCGTGTTGTCGACTCAGCTTGTGTACGACCAGTTCATTCGACGTCGCCCCGAGTCAGCCCCGGTGACGTTCAAAACCATCGTCGATCGGTGCGCGACGCCAGTCGCGTCATCCGGCGCTCGTGCCTGAAGGAGAAATCCAGCACCGTGTGTGGCTTGGCTTCAGTAATTACGCACTCGGCCGGCGCAGCGGCCGGTGAGGCCGTGCAGACAATGCTCTCGCACGAGGTCCATCGCGGACCCGACAGCGCCGGCGTCTGGTCGAGCGACGTCTGCGGCCGCGGCGTCGCCGTTGGACTGCGGCGTCTTCGCATTCTCGATCTGTCCGAGGCCGCCGATCAGCCGATGGTGTCTCGCGACGGCCGTTACGCGCTCGTGTTCAACGGTGAGATCTACAACTACCTCGAGTTGCGCGCGAGGTTGGAAAAAGAAGGCGTTACCTTCCGAACCCATGGCGATACGGAAGTCCTGCTCGAGTCCCTGACCCGGTGGGGCAGCGACGCGTTGAACGAGTTGAATGGCATGTGGGCGCTCGTCCTGATCGACACGGTCTCGGGCGAGGCACTTTTGGCCCGAGATCGTTTCGGCGTGAAGCCGCTCTACTACCACTCCGACGGTCGCTCGCTGTGGCTGGCCTCAGAGGTCAAGGTCATTCTTGCGGCGACGCAGCGAAAGTTCCGCGTGAACGCCGGCGTGGTGAAGACCTACCTGCACCAGGCGCTGCTCAATACCGGGCAGGCGACGTTTTTCGAGGGGATACGCGAATTCCCGGCCGGGCACTTTGCGCGCGTGTCACTACGTGACGCGGCCGAGGGCCGGTTCGAGCCGAAGCGATTCTGGTCTACGAAGGCCGAGGGCGCCCCGCCGCGTTCGGAGGCTGAGCTGATCGAATCCGTACGCGAGACGTTCATCGATGCCGTGCGGATTCGCTTGCGCAGCGACGTGCCGGTCGGTGTGTTGCTCTCCGGTGGATGTGATTCATCGGCGATCGCCGCAGCTGTTCACCACCTCGATCCCTCGCGCACCGATATCCGGCTGATTTCCGCCGTTGCCGAGCGCGGACCCGACGAGTCGCCCTTCATCGACGCGATGGCGGCCCACATCAATCGGCCGGTCAGTAAGGTGGTGTTGAACTATGCGCCGCAGGATGCATTCGGCTTGATCAGCGATGCGGCGTACTACAACGACGAACCCATTGGAGGCTTCTCGTCAGTCGCGCATTACCTGTTGATGAGGCGCGCGAAGGAGCTCGGTGTGACGGTCCTGCTGAGCGGGCAGGGCGCGGACGAGAGCCTCTGCGGTTACAAAAAGTATCTCGGTTTCCAGGTGAAGCACTTGGTCCGTTCCGGACACTATGCACAGGCAGCATCGCTGGTGGCTGGCTTCGTGACGAACGGCACCGTCCTCTCACAGTTCACGTTCCGTCATTCGAAGTACTACCTGCCATCGTGGGTACGAGCGGCTGAGATCGACATATCCGGTCCGGCGCTGCGAGATGTTGATGGATGGGTCTCAGTGGGTCTGAACGGTCACGATGTCAGACAGCGTCAGGTGCGTGACATCGAGTCGTTGTCAGTGCCGGCCCTGGTCCACTACGAAGATCGCATGTCGATGTCATCGAGCCGCGAAATCCGGTTACCGTTCCTCGATTACCGGCTCGTCTCCCTGCTCGTGCCGCTGCCGATCGAATACAAGCTGCGTGACGGTTGGACGAAGTGGATTTTCCGCCGAGCGATGGCGCCGCTGATGCCCGACACGATCACCTGGCGCAAGGACAAGCAGGGATTCACGACGCCGCAGTTGACGTGGCTGCGATCCGAGTTGCGTGATGCCACCAATCAGCTGCTCGGCGAGCCGTGGGTGTCTGAGGATCTCGGTTTGATTTCGCGTACGGCGGTGCGCCGCCGCTACGACGCCTATCTGGGCAGCCGCGTCGGTGCTTTCACGATTGGTGTTGACGACATCTTCCCATCGCTCGCGCTCGAACTCTGGGCACGGCGATTTTCATCTGCCCTGAGCCAGTGAGCGCCGTGCTCGTTCATCAACTTCTGTCGCACGCGGCCAAGCGGACGCCGGCTGCCACGGCCATCATCGAGCCCTCGCGTTCCGTGACCTATAGCGAGCTCGATGGTCTCGCCAACCGATTCGCGAACCTGCTTCTCCAAAGCGGCGTGCGACGTGGCGATCGTGTCGTCATCGCGCTCGAGAACTCGATCGCGATGGTGGCCGGTTACTTCGGTGCGATGAAAGCTGGTGCAGTGGCGGTGCCGCTGCCGCACGGCCCACGCAGTGATCGTCTGGCCAACGTCATCCTCGACTGCGGGCCGACCGCCTGTATCGTGAATGCGGCGACCGCCGGTGATACCGCGACGTTCGCACACGTGCCGCGTGTCTTCATCGACTATGGCCGCCGCGAACCCCGATTCAGGCCGGCGACGTTGCCGATTGGGTGCGACCTTGCGGTCGCACTCGATAGCGTGCCTTCAGACCTGGTCGAGGTGCCGCGCATCGACCAGGATCTTGCCGCGATTGTATACACGTCTGGCAGCACAGGGTTTCCGCGCGGCGTGATGCTGCGCCATCGCAACATCGTCGCCAACACGCAATCGATCATCACCTACCTCGAGCTGACATCGGCCGATCGGGTCATGTGCGTGCTGCCGTTGTACTACGTGTACGGCCTGTCGCTGTTGCACACGCACATTGCGGTTGGTGGATCGCTGATTCTCGACAACCGGTTCGCGTATCCGAATGTCATTCTCGACGCGATGCGCGACCGGAAGGCGACGGGTTTCGCTGGTGTTCCATCGAATTTCGCGGTGCTGCTCCGGCTATCCAACCTGCATCAGCTGGCTCTCCCGGATCTCCGGTACGTGACGCAGGCCGGTGGGGCGATGCCTCCGTCGCGGATACTCGAATGGCTCGAGCGCGGTCTGCGGGCGCCCTTCTACGTCATGTATGGTGCGACGGAGGCATCGGCGCGGCTGACCTACCTTCCGCCATCGGCACTTCAGAGCAAGCTCGGTTCGATCGGCGCGCCCATTCCGAACACCGAGATCATCGTCCTCAAGGACGATGGTCAACCGGCGGCAGCGTTCGAGCAAGGTGAACTGGTCGCCCGGGGCGCCAACATCGCGTGTGGGTACTGGAACGCGCCGCAGCAAACGGCCGAGCGCTTCACACCACAGGGGTATCGCACCGGCGATCTCGGTTACGCCGACCAGGATGGATTCCTGTATCTCGTCGGTCGGCGCGACGACATGTTGAAGATGGGAGCGCACCGCGTCGGTGCGCAGGAAATCGAGCACGTCATCAACGAGTATCGGAACGTCTTCGAAGTGGCGGTGGTCGGCGCGCCGCATCAGGTGCTCGGTGAAGCTGCGGTGGCCTTCGTCTCATTCCGCGACGAGAACTGGCCGAGCCCCGAACAACTGCGCGCATTCTGCGGCATGCGCCTGCCGGCACACAAGGTTCCCACTCACATCGTGTTGTGCCCCGAACTGCCAAAGAGTGCGTCGGGAAAGATCGACAAAGTCGCACTCCGGTTGCGCGCGGCGGAACTCGCGGATTCGCTGCCACAACCCAACCACGCGTAGAAGAGAAGCGAAGGACACATGCAGACAATGGAACAGCAGACGATTGAACGAGATATTCGCCAGTTTGTGATCGCCAACTTCCTCTTTGGCGAAGACAACGCGAGCTTGAAACCTGACGAGTCGTTTCTGGAAACCGGCATTATCGACTCGACAGGAGTTCTCGAGCTCGTCGCGTTCCTCGAATCAACGTATGGGTTCAGAGTAAGAGATAACGAACTGACACCTGACAACCTCGACTCGCTCGACAAAGTCGCCGCGTTTGTTCGGCGGAAGCAGGAATCGGCATAACTGATGCGGGTCGAGTCCTTCCTCGAGCAGCGCGCAGCCGACAGCGCTGATAAGACGGCGCTGATCAGCGGCGAGCGGCGGCTCACGTATCGTCAGCTGGATCATCTGGCTGCTGCGCTTGCCGATCGCTTGCGCGCACTCGGTCTGCAGCGCGGCGACCGCGTCGCGGTGTTCACGGAGAACTGCCTTGAAGCCGTGGCGACGATTTTCGGCGTGCTGAAAGCTGACGGCGTGTTCGTCATGATCAATCCGACGACGAAGGCGCAGAA
>DATCXH010001089.1:0-5328 GCA_036565925.1 Vicinamibacterales bacterium | reverse complement strand
CCGGTGAATGTCTTCGATCCAGCACCGCCGCTCGACGTCAGGGTGATGCGCCGCGCGATGCACGCATGCGATGAGCAACGAATCAACCGGCGAAGGGACACGCATCGCGTAGTCCTGTCCATTCGACTCGCCTTCGTCCCGCCCACCGCGCGATGAACGCTCGCTCAGAGCAAGCATGCGGACGCTGCGTGCGACGAGCTCGTGGTGGGTCACGACCTCAGAGACGACCTGAGGATTGGCTATCCGCCAGTGAATATCGACAACGTGCTCGATGCCGAGGTGGTCGACACGCTCGAACGGGGCCTGATACATGACCAGGTCCCCCGAGATGAACGTGAGCTGTTTGTAACCGAGTCGGCGGAGAACGGCGAAGACACGCTCACGGCTCTCGGGCGCAATAAGCACGTCGGCGTCAGCGTGCGGGCGCTGCCAGGATTGTTCGTAGAGGGTGTGCGCGAGCGCAGCCCCTTTGAATACCAGCGGGACCGCACCCTCGTCCTCCAACGCCCGGAGGACGCCGACGAGTTCTCGAACCCGAACTGCGTCGCTGAGTACGGAGAGAGGGTCGGGAGTCATTTCACCTCCCGAGACCTTACCCCATCACGGATCGGAAGAACATCTGGCGGGCGGGGGCATGCTTGAGGAGCGCGACGATCAGCTTGCGGTGGCGATTGAACGACGCCGTCCGCCTGACGATCGGCATGACGCCATCGGTGCGCGCCAGGGTGAAGAGGCCTTCGATGTCCTCATCCGGCATGCGCTGCGCTAGCAGGCGGAACGAGAGCTGCGTATCGAGTTCGCTCTCGAGGCGTGCTCGCCAGCGGCGCTCGTACTCAGACAATCGCGTGGCGGAGAGGTCGCCTTCGTGCAGGGCCGCGGCAAGAACCGCCGCACCAATCGTCGCCGAGACGAGGCTGTAGTAAATCCCCCCGCCCGTCGTCGGTTTGACAAGGCCTGCCGCGTCGCCTACCGCGATGAAACGATCGCCATAGGTCCGTGAAATGCGGCTGAGTGGCAGGATTTTCAGGCGAGGCGGCCCGGCCAGCGGCAACTCCACACCCCACCGTTCGGCGACGCGTTCCACGACGCGCATGAAGTAGGTCGGGGCATCGGCTTCGGCCATCACCCCGATGCGCGCGAACGATCGGCCGCTGCGCTGCACCGGCACCACCCATGCGAATCCGCGAGGCGCGATCACGCTGCCGAAGTGGACTTCAACATCGCCGGGCGTACTGGCTGGCAGTTCCCGTTGGGCCGTATGCAGCAGCAGCGACGGCACCCCAAGACCAAGCTGTCGATGCAGCGCATATCGGCCGCCGCACGCGACCACACACGAGCGTGTGTGGAGCGATGGCTGACCGGCGACATGAATCGTCACGCCGTCTGCGGTGGCGGTTATGCGGCTGACGCGCGCGCCACGAATGAGCTCAGCACCCGCGCGCACGGCTTCATCTGCCAGGCTGCCGTCGAAGCGTGCGCGGTCGACGACCACGGCCTCGACGACGCGAGGCCTGTAGACGATGTCTTGTCCTGAGGGAGAAAAGAACCGAGCGGTGGTCAGCTCGTTGAGGATGGATTCAGTGGAGAGACGAAACTCGTCGAAGGCTTCTCGGGCAAGTACACCAGTGCAGTGCACCGGGTCGCCGACGACTTGATGTTCTTCAAGGACTGCGACGCGCAGTCCACGCGTCGCCAGTTGACGTGCTGCCTGCAAACCCGCCGGACCTGCACCAATGACGACGCCATCATACATCCCGTGACGAGTATCGACGTCGCCACCTCAACTGTCAACGTTGACAGCGCGCCTCGCATTCAGAACTTCTCGCCGCGCACTTCCCAATTGCCGCGGAACGTGATCCAAAACGACAGCAGAATCAGTCGCACGTCGAGCCAGAACGATTGGCGACGAACGTAGACGAGGTCATAGCGGAACTTCCATCGACGACTGATGTCTCGTGGCGCGTAGATCTGAGCGATGCCAGTCAGCCCCGGTCGCACACTTGCTCGCTCACTGAATCCGGGGACCTCCTCGAGCTTCTCCTCAACTCCGCGTCCACGGACTTCGATTTCCCCCGGGCGTAAAGCACGCGGGCCGGTGAAGCTCATATCACCGCGGAAGATGTTCCAGAGCTGCGGCAATTCGTCCATCGCCGTCGCACGAAGAAGTCGCCCGACTCGAGTGACCCGCGGATCGTGCTCGGTCGCCTGGACGGCGCCGACCCGCGCCTCCGCGTCGGGGATCATCGAGCGGAACTTGTGAACGTCGAACGGCACGCCGTTGCGTCCCGATCGTTGCTGGCGATAGAACACTGGACCGCCGTCCTCGAGCTTGATGAGAGTGGCGATGACGGCCCACAACGGAGCGGAGGCGATGAGGCCGACTCCCGAAAGCGTTACGTCCAGGGTGCGTTTGGCCAACAGGCCGATGCGACCAGTCAGTGTCGGCGACGAAGACCGTTTCGCGCGAACGACATCGTCATAGAGCGCCACCGTCGCCTGGCACATGGTCTCGGCGCTGAACGTCTCGATGACACGCTTCCGTCCGGCATCGCCAAACTGCTCGCGGAGTTCGCGATCGCCGCACAGTCTCTCCAGAGCACCGCGCAGTTCGCTGACGTTGTTCGGCTTGACGACGATGCCGGTTCGCTCGTGCTGGTTGACCCAGGACGTCCCGGTCTGCAGCTCGGTGCTGATCACCGGGTGGCCGCACAGCATCGCTTCGAGTTGCACCATCCCGAAGGCTTCCTGCCGGGTCACTGACGGCAGCACGAACACATCACACGCGTGATACCAGGCAAGGAGTTCGGCATCAGAGATGTCGCCCACGAACCGGACACGATCGCTCAGGCCCGAGTCGACGGCCTTCGCCATGAGCGACACTCGGCAAGGGCCCTCGCCGACGATCACGGTCGTCGCGTCGAGCCCCTTGATGGCATCAAGAAGCACGTCGACTCCCTTATAGGGAACGAGCCGCCCGACAAACAACACGATCGGCGACTTCACGTTGGCCCTGATCGCCTGTACGCGCGAAGCGGTCACACCCGACAACCGATAGCGGGCGCGCTCGAGGCCAAACGGGATCACAGTGCACTTCTTTTTGAAGCGCGCAAGCGGGGGCAGATCGACCATCGGGGGCGATGCCACCACGATTCGGACCGCGCGCCGGAATGCAAACTGCAGCAGCGGTTCATAGAACACCTTGTATTGCAGCTTCGGACGGATGACCTCGCAGTGGAACCAGATGACCAGTGGCACCCGCGGACGAGCGATCGCATACGCCAGCAACGCCATCGGGTTGGGCTCATGGAGCACGATCACATCGGCATCGGCCCGCGACAGCCATAGCGGAAGCGTCGGCGCTACCGAGACGGATCCGAGTGTCGCGATGCTGGCGACACGGCGCACGCGGACGTCGTGCAACGTCTCCTCGATCGTTTGGTTGGCTCTATTCAGCACGAGCGCCTGTGTGTCGGCGGCCGGACGTTCGCCACGGCACAGCGTTTCGACGACGGTTTCGATGCCGCCGCGATGCGGTGCGTAGTACTTCCCAAGGTGCAGGATGCGCATGCTCATTGCGACGCCGCCAATCGAAGGGGCACCGCCCGAATATGCGGGAGCAGATCGCGGTAGAGGACCGTCATGCGTCGAGCGTGCTCGCGCCAGCTGAAACGTCGCGCCTGAGCCAGGCTGGCGGCAGATCGCTGCTGCCAGTTCTCGGACGATGCGACTCGCTCCTCGAGCAGTTCAGAGACCGCCGCGGCCCAAGCCCGCACATCGCCGACAGGGCAATACGTAGATGCCGGCCCTCCGACCTCGACGAGCGCCGGAATACGGCTGGCCACGACGGGTGTTCCACTGGCCATCGACTCAGCGACGGGCAAGCCGAACCCTTCCCGTTCGGACGGCTGTAGCAACAGAGTGGCTCGTCGATAGACCGCCGCAAGCACACGACGATCGACGAAGGGCAACACGGTCACCGAATCTCGCAAACCGAGCTGATTGATCTGTCGTTCCTGAGCGGAGGTGAACGTATCTCCCACGCGTATCAGGCGCAGGTGGGGCCACGCGCGTTTCAGGCGTGCCACCGACTCCAGGAGCACATCGATGCGCTTACGCGCGATCGTACTGCCGACATGGAGAAGTTCGATCGTCTTGGGACCGGGCGGGCCGAGTAATTCTTCGAGCTCGCGATCCGCGCGCGGATCGGGCCGATGCGTGCACGTCGGATGAACGCCGTTCGGGATAACGGTCACGCGTGATGCGTCAACAACATCGTACGATAGCAGCTGCTCCCGGCCGGCCTGACTGACGCAGACGACCCGCGCCGCCGCCTGTAGTCCATCGAGCAGGCGGTGCGCCAGCGCCCGCGACACCATCGTCCCACCACGCGACCCGGGTAGCACTCCCTGAAACGCATCGAGATCATGACAGGTGACGATGGTGCGCTTGGGCGGGAGTACGTGCACCAGATTCGCATAGCTGTGATCGACGACGTGGAAGATGTCAAACTCGTCTCGACGCGATTCGAGCCACCGTGGATAGTCCCACACGCGATTGGTAATCCGGTCGGCGGTTTCAGCGATACCGTACGGGGCGAACGGCAGGCGCGAGAACCGGCGCACCATGGCCGGCCGAAGTTCAGTGGGATCGACCACGCGCAGATCCGGTGCCTTGAGATTCAGCAGCAGCATCTCGGCGACCAGATCCATGCTGTGCCATCGTTCTTCACGCAGGTCAGACACGATGGCGACACGCGGGAGCTTCACGCGACGCGTTCCTCGGTCCGCGGCGAGCCGTGTTCGATGGCTGCTGCACGCTTACGCGCGACTAGCCATCGCTGAGTACCCAACTGTGGGCCGAGCCACTCGATCGGTGAGGTGGACTCACGCACGAGATCGAATCTGCTGCTGACGAGTGTGCGCAGGACGCGCCAGTTGAATCCTTTGTGATCGTGGAAGGTACTTCCGTCCTCGCGTGTGTGGATTGGGCGCGCGATGTGCTGTGTCGCTCGCGCACACACGCTCCGCAGCAGTTCCAGCGGCGTGTACCCCGTTGTGCCCGGATAGTGTCCGATCCCCCGCCAGCCGGCGATGCGCCGAACGACCTGCTTGACGACCACCGGGATTCCGGTCTCGATGGGTACGCTGATGATCAACGTGCCACCAGGTGCGAGCAGTTGCTCGAAATTGTCGAGCATGGCCGCTGGATCGATGACGTGCTCCAGCACTTCCATGCAGTAGACCGCGTCGTAGGCGCTGTGATGCGCCGGCCGCTCGAGGTCCTCGATCAGCATGAAGTGCAGGCCCTTGTGGGCCTTGAAGCGTTCGC
>DATCXH010000927.1:0-4291 GCA_036565925.1 Vicinamibacterales bacterium | reverse complement strand
AGAAGCTCTATTACGACCACGCCTGCTACTCGTGCCACGGGTTCAATGGCGAGACAGGCGCGCGTGCGTTCGTGCCCAACTGGCCGGCGAACCTCGCCACCGAGCGCAGCTTCATCGCGTTTTTGCGCGGCCGCGCGAATGTCGCGCCCGTGCAGCCGTCCACGGCGATGCCGAACTATCCGGTGGAGTCGGTGAGCGATGCCCAGGCGAAGGACATCTACGCCTACATCAGGACCTTCAAGAGCGCGCAGCCGCCGGTCGAGAAGATTCCGGTGATGAATCAGATTCTCGCGGCCGCGAAGAAACCGTACAAACAGTAGTCCCTGGTTCTTGGTGCTTCGTCCTTAGTCCGTCCTTAGTCCTGAGTCCGTCCTTAGTCCTGAGTCCGTCCTTAGTCCTTGGTCCGTCCTTAGTCCTGAGTCGGTCCTCAGTCCGTGGTCCCTGGTCGCTGCGGACGACCAAGGCCCCCTGGGACGTCGGACCAAGGACCAAGAACTAAGCCCAAGAACGAAGGACCTAGACCCCTATCGCCAACGGCAGCGAGACGCGAAACTGCGCGCCCCGTCCGACACCATCGCTCCGCGCCTGAATCGTGCCGCCGTGCAGCTCGACGAGACGGCGCGTCGCGGCCAGGCCCACACCGAAGCCGCGCACGTCTGACGCGGCTCGCGCAAACAGGTTGAAGATCGTCGAGATCGCCGCCGGATCGATGCCCCGACCGGTGTCGCTCACCGTGATGTTGGCAAAGGCCTGATCGACGGCGAGACTCAGCGTGATGCGGCCACCCGAATCGGTGTACTTCGCCGCGTTGCTCAACAGGTTCGAGAATACCTGTTCGAGGCGAGCGGCATCGGCCTGGACGATCACCGGCTGCTCGGGGAGCGTCACGACGAATTCGTGTTCACGCTCGGCGATGAGCGCCCGCGCCGAATCAGCCGCCCGTACGATCGCGTCTCGCACGTCGAAGACCGCCACATTCAACTGCACGTGACCTCGGACGATGCGCGCGGCGTCGAGCAGTTCCTCGACGAGGCGGGTCATCTGCGTCAGCTGCCGTTCGACGACCGACCGGGCGTGGTCGCCAGACTCGAGGCCCGACGCCGTCGACATCATTCGCAGCGCCGCCAGGCTGGCATGGAGCGGCTGACGAAGTTCGTGGGCCACGAGAGCGAGAAATTCGTCCTTGCTCGCAATCGCGCGTTCCGCGACGTGGCGTGCGTCCTTCTCACGTCGCAACGCCACCGAGAGCTCGTCATAGAGCTCGACGTTCCTCAGCGCGAGCGCTATGTTGTCGGCGAGCAGTGTCATCGCGCCCAGTTCTTCTTCGGTCGCTTCGTGCCGATCGGCCCAGTACGCACCGATCGCCGCGATCGGTTCTGGCGCCCGCACCGGCACCATCGCCAGACTCTTCACAAACGTCGGTCGATAGACCTCGTGCGGGACGCGCGCATCCGCATAGATGTCGACAATCACGGCAGGGAGGGCGTGCGTCATCACCCACCCGGACACGCACGTCTCGAGCGGAAAGCGGCGGCCTTTCCACAGCGGCGCGATCGCGTCTTCATCGGCGTAGTAACACTCGTTGCCCGAGCGCAGCACGATCGAGACGCCGTCAGCGCCGGTCAGTTCTCGCGCGGCTCTGCGTGCCGTGACGACAACTGTCTCGAGATCGCGTGCGAAGGAAAGATCGTGCGCAACGCGCAGCAGACGCGCGGCAGTAGGCGGCAGTTTCGCCAGAAACTGACGTTCGGGCACAAGGGTCTCCGTGTGTGCGCCGCTCGGCTGTGATTATGGAGAGGCCTCTACGGTACGACGCGCGCCGAGACTCGTCAATTTTGTGTATCCACATTCCACACCTTCGCAAGCCGTCCGCACCTACGGTCGTGAGCGTGAGCGGTGTGCTTTGGCAACCGGTTTGCTCAGAACACCCACGATGAGCCAGAACAACACGATGAACGTCAGTCGAAAGCGAGGGCGTCCACGCGGCGGAGTCCGTCCTGGGGAACGATTGCGCGACTATCCGGTGTTAACGGTACGGGTGCCTCCTGATACACGCGCCATGTTCACAGAGTTGTGTACGCGACGCCGTATGCCACGATGGATGATGCTGCGGCATCTCATCGTGTGCTTCGTCCGGAACTTACCGGCGAACGAGCGACGGCGTATCGTGCAGCGAAGCAAGGTGGGAGACTAGCGCACCATGGCCGACGATCATCTCCTGAGCAGACGTGCGTTCACCGTGGAGTCCGTGATGGCGATTCTCGCCGCCGCGACGATTACGATCACTGGCTGTGACGGAGGCAGCGATCTCGGTCCTTCGCCGCCGGCCGACTCGCGTGAAGGCGTGGTGAGCAACAACCACGGTCATCGCGCGATCGTCGATGCGGTGCAATTGAATTCGAACAGCACGATCACCGTCGACATGCGGTATCAGGCGACGCACAATCACGAGCTGACGTTGACACCACTGGAACTTGCGTCGATCTCCGAGAACGGTCACGTCGTCAAAACATCATCGACCACCGACGGCCACAATCACACTGTGACCTTCAATTGACCTGCAGCTCATGAGATCGCGTCGGGGAACAACCGTCGAGCTGTAAGTCTTTCCTGTGATTCGTAAACGAAACGCGTCACGACGCGTGCGTTCTGCAAGTACGCACACGATTACGCAGTGGCACGCTTCGTGATGACCTCTGCCAGCGCGGGGGGAGGGAAAGATGAATGTCCGATCAGAATCTCCTGACCAGACGCGAGTTCACGGTGGAGTGGGTGCTCGCCGTCCTGGCGGGCGCCACCATCACGATCACAGGATGTGGTGGTGATGACAACAACAGCAACGGAGTCACGAATCCGACGCCGCAGACAGGCGATAAAGCCGGCGTCATCAGCGCGAACCATGGTCATACCGTTACAGTCACTGCCGCGCAGATCACAGCAGGC
This sequence comes from Vicinamibacterales bacterium, assembly GCA_036565925.1. GTDB lineage: Bacteria > Acidobacteriota > Vicinamibacteria > Vicinamibacterales > UBA2999 > Gp6-AA40. The sequence goes on along the minus strand of DATCXH010000927.1, from coordinate 1,348 downwards.
AACGCGGTGACAGCGACATTGACCACGGGCAATGGGCACACGCACACGATCAGTCTCACAGCGGCCCAGGTGGTCTCGATCGGTCAGAACCAGCGAGTGTCGGGCACGTCATCAACCGAAGCTGGCCACAGTCACGACGTCACGTTCAATTGATGAATGAAGGCGGGGGTGAAGGCGGGTTTGAAGACCCGCCTCTACGAGACGCTATTTGGACGAGGGCTGCGAACTCGGAAGATCGGGAATCTGTTCATTCGGGTACCAGTACTGCCGATGGCAGTTCTCGCACGCTTTGTCGATGTCCTCGCCCACGTCGAACAGTTTCTGCGCGTCGCGCTTGTCCACGACTTCGAGCACGCTCTGCGCGATGTCGTGCAGCGCCTTGGCGCGGTCGTACCACGCCTTGCGGTCCTTGGCGATCAATTCGTCCATCTCGGACGGCTCGAGCTCGACACCCGGTGTTTCCGATTTCTCGCCGGGACGCGCCACCTTGCGGCCGGGGATCATCAGCAGGTTGCTGCCTTCGATCATCATGATCAGACCGCTGCGCACCTTGAACCATTCCTCGTCGGTCTTGGGCATCGTCTCGTGAATGCCGCCCTTGTCGATGACCGTGGCCACCGAGTCCCACACCATGTCGCCGGCGGGATCGATGATGTGCAGCATGATGTCCTTCACCGTCGCGGTGGTTGTATACGGTGGCTGATCGACGGCCGGCGCGGCCGGGGCTGGCTGATTGCTTTGACACGACCCCACGGCTACGGCCACGCACACGACGAAGATCAACGAACGAATCTGCATGCTAGGCATCCCTCTCTTGAAGTGACGTCGATGGTGCCGGTGCAGCACCATGTGCAGGCGCGAGAGGTCTCACGCCGCGCGCCACACGTGAGAATCCCAGCACCAGCCCAATCGAGCTGCTGATCAGTCCGCCGAGCAGCAGCACGAGCATGACGATGTCCCAGGCTGGACGCATGTCGTACCAGAACGGGAAATCGAGGCTGTGCAGGCCGTTGTACAGCCAGCGCTCGATCCGGCTCAGACGTGTCACCTGCGACAGCATCGTGCTGTTCGACGGATCGATGTAGAACCACGTCTCGCCGGGATCGGCGAACTTCACGCGCAACACGGGCAGCGGGGTCAGATGCTGTCGCGAGTAATAGTAGGCGTCATACTCGGTAAGCAATTGCTGCTCGAGGATTGGCACCTCGGGCAGCTCCGCGCGGAGTCGCGCGACCAGTGACTCCGTGCTGAACGGCTGGCGCCGGACCTGCAGTGTGTCTGCGCGCACCAGGAGGCGATCGCTTTCAGAGCGTCCGGTGATGTAGTACGGCTGGTGCAGCCGCTCCGG
>DATCXH010000282.1:0-10436 GCA_036565925.1 Vicinamibacterales bacterium | reverse complement strand
CGGCCATTGATGCAACTGCCGGTCAAGCTGCAACCGTCAATGACATTTGGAACCGCAGTCGAGATGCCCCGTGCCCCGTTGCCGGGTCTCCTATCTCTGGACGTACGCGGCTACGACATACTGCCGGACGGACGTATCGTGAGCGTGTCTTCGATTTCGGCTGGATCCGCTGCAGTGCCGCTGGAAATACGTGTCGTGCTGAATTGGTTCGAAGAAGTAAAGCGAATCGCCCCTTCCAAATAAAAGGAATCTGGAATCAAACCAATCAGTCACACGTCGGCGAGCGTGAGCGGCCGTGGGCTCTTGCCGTCGATGTCCATGAAGCCATAGTCGAGCGCCAGGGCCGCGGCGACGAGCACCTTGCCTGTGTGGCGCATGACGTCAGAATCGGAGGCGAGTGCCGCGATCGCACGGCCGATGAACTCCGGTGACTCGGAGTTGCTCAAGTCGAGCCACGCTGCTGACGCCATCACCTTCTCAGTCCGCACCATGCCCGGATAGAGCGATACGACCGCGACACCGTGGGACTGCAGTTCAGCCGCCATGTGCGCCGTCATCTTGTCGGTCGCCGCTTTCGACACGCCGTAGGCGACGTTTCCGAGATGCTTTTGTGCGGCCCAGTGCGAGAGGTTGACGATGAGTCCTCGACGACGGGCGACCATGCCTGGCGCGGCAAGCTGACTGGCGTGATAGTGGGCGCGGACGCCAGCGGCGAACATCGCATCCCATCGCCAGAGCGGCTGCTGCCAGAACGGCTTCATCCACGTGAACTCGCCGTTGTCCACCATTCGCTCGTAGCCGCCCCAGACATTGTTGACGAGTACGTCGATCGGTCCGTCGTGCGCAATTCGTGCGAATGCCGCCTCAACGTCGCTATCGACCGTGTGATCGCAGCGGATGCCAATCGTGCCTGCACCGACGGTTGCGAGATCGGATTCAGTGCGACCGGTGACGAACACCTTCGCGCCTTGCCGGGCCAGTTCACCCGCGATCCCGCGGCCGATGCCGCGGCTGCCACCCGTGACAACGACGACCAGGCCTCGGACGCTCATGCGGCCAAGTCTACCTTGCCAACGTGAGTCCTATCGCCAGGAGCGACGTCGCGAGCGCGAGGATGCTGATCACCGTCAGCATGAGGGACGTCGACGCGTTGCCGGTCGTCGGCAGCGCCGCTTCAAGGCCGGGAATCAGGGCCGGCGGTACTTCCAGCAGCGACTGTTTCATCACCTTTTTAGCCGCGAGCACTTCGCGCACACCTTCTTCGAAATGCTGCTGGTGAATGCTCTTCAGCAGATCACTGCCTGGTTCAGCCGCCGCGGCCAGAGCGGCTTTCAGTACGGCGTTGCGGATGTCGCCGCCGCTGACTTGATACGCCTCGGCCAGAGCACGGAAGTTCACATCGTCGGCGAGCGGTGTGCGTGATGGATGAACCTGCACACGCCAGATCTGCTCGCGTTCCTCGACACCCGGCATCTCGAAGAGGATGTGCGTGCGGATGCGGCGCTCAAACGCCGGATCAAAATTCGCGGCGAGATTGGTCGCGAAGATGACGACGCCGTTGAAGCGTTCGAGCTCCTGCAGCAGTACGTTGATCACTGTGTTGGTCTCGCGCACGAACGCCTGATCGAGCGACGACGATCGACGTGAGGCAATCGCATCGGCTTCGTCGAAAAGCAGCACAGCGTTTTCCTTGCGCGCCATGCGGAACGCCGCGGCAACGTTCTTCGCCGTCTCGCCCATCCACATCGACTCGACATGCGCGTAACGGACGATGAGCAATCGCGCACCGAGGGTATGTGCGATCGCTTCCGCACAGATCGTCTTGCCTGTGCCAGGTGGGCCGGCGAAGTTGAAAGCGAGCGCAAGACTCGTCGGATGTCGTTCGCGAAAACCCCAGCGGTTGAACACGAGGTCGTGTTGCGTCACGTGCACGAGCGCCTGCTCGAGTGAACGCCGCGTCGCCGGCGGGAGTATCACATCATCGAGGGTGCGCTGAGGGACGACGCTCTCGACCACACGTCGGTCGTCGTTACCAGTGAGCACGCGGAGGAAGGGGTTGGACATCGCATCAGCGTACCAAACGCTGTACAGCTGAGCCTCAACGGCCGAGGTCGGTGCTTTCTCTGTTTACCGGGCCGGGTTCGTCCGATAAAATGTGTGCACCGCACCGACGACGATCACCATCGCGCGTCGAGTCGCGTTCCTCCATTCAATCGAGCCATCCCACACGCGGCGGTGTGTCTGGTCGCGATCTCATACGGCGTTCAGGAAATCGCCGCACTGGGGAGTACTGTGCTTCGAGGAAAGATGCCACACATTCGACTCGCGTGGTTGGTAGCCGGAGTATTGACGGCCGCGCTTGCTATTGCGGTGTACTCGTTCCGGTCCCGCCCAGTTGCCGAGTTCACTCCAGTCGCTTTCAGTGATTTCCTCCGTGAGGTGAAAGCCAACCGCGTCAAGGCCGTCATCGCCGACGGAGATGCTGTTCGCGTTGAGCTTCGAGATGGAACTCGCCTCGAGACGACGGCACCACCGGGCTACATCGCGTTGAACCCGACGTTCCTGTCGGGCTTGCTCGAGCGTGGCGTGCAGTTCAGCGCCAAGCCCGTCGATCGTGCGAGCGGTGAGCTGTATCAGTCACTGGCGATCGGGCTCTTCGTCTTCGCCATTGCCGGACTCGTGTTGTTCCGCGTCACCGGCCGCGTGACGACGCTCGAGAAGGTGCGCACCGTGGATCCCAACGACGTGACGGTCACGTTTAAGGATGTCGCGGGCGTAGACGAGGCCAAGGACGAAGTTCGCGAGATCGTCGACTTCCTCAAGGACCCCGGTCGATTCGCGGCGATTGGTGGACGAATTCCACGCGGCATCCTGCTCGTCGGACCTCCGGGCACTGGCAAGACGCTCCTCGCACGGTCGATGGCCGGCGAAGCGGGTGTCCCTTTCATTTCCGCCAGCGGTTCTGATTTCGTCGAGATGTATGCGGGCGTCGGCGCGGCCCGCGTGCGACGGCTGTTCAAGGAAGCGCGCCGCCATAAGGCGTGCATCATCTTCATCGACGAGCTCGATGCTGTCGGACGCAATCGCGGCAGCACGTCCCTCAGCCACGAAGAGCGCGAACAGACGCTCAATCAATTGCTCGTCGAGATGGACGGCTTTTCACGCGCCGACAGCATCGTGGTCGTGGCGGCTACCAACCGTGCCGACATTCTCGATTCGGCGCTGCTGCGGCCAGGCCGCTTCGATCGGCAGGTCACCGTTGGCAATCCCGATCTCAACGGCCGTGAGCAGATCCTGCGCGTGCACACGCGGAAGGTCGAGCTCGAGCCCGATGTCGACCTCCGCTCCATTGCACGCGGCACGCCGGGGTTCTCGGGTGCCGATCTCGCCAATGTCGTGAACGAAGCCGCGCTCATTGCCGCGCGACTCGGACGCCATACGGTGAGCAACGCCGACATGCATGCCGCGCGCGACAAGGTGCTCATGGGTGCCGAGCGCCGGTCGCTCGTCATGAGCGAGTCCGAGCGCAACACCTGCGCGTATCACGAAGCCGGTCACGCGATCGTCGCGGCGCTGTTGCCTGAGGCCGATCCACTGCACAAGGTCACAATCATCCCGCGCGGCCGGGCGCTTGGCGTCACCATGCAGCTGCCGGAGGCCGATCGTCACGCGCACTCGAAATCCTTCCTCGAAACGCAGATTGCCATCCTGATGGCCGGCCGTGTTGCCGAGGAGCTGTGCCTGCGACAGATGACCAGCGGCGCCTCCAACGACATCGAGCGCGCGACCGAACTGGCGCGCAAAATGGTCTGCGAGCTGGGCATGTCGCCGCTCGGCCCGGTTCACTTTCGTCGTCCCTCTGGTGCCTGGGATTCGGATTCACGCGCCGCGGGCTTCAGCGAAGAAGCCGCACGCCGCGTTGACGATGAGATCAGCACGTTCATCATGCGCGGTTACGAGACTGCGCGTCAGATCATCGAGCGTGAGCGTCCCGCGGTACGTGCACTGGCGCTCGAACTCCTCGAGGTCGAGTCGGTGGATGGTGAGCGAATGAAGCAAATCATCGCGGAGAACACCGCGGGCCACTCCGCCACCGTTCGCGCGTGATTCACTGAACGACTTGAGACACAGAGATCACAGATCTCTGTGTTTTCTGTGTTTCAAATACTCCGTGTTCTCCCTTCTCTGCGATCAGTAGGATCGAGAGATGCCGGAACTCCCCGAAGTCGAAGCTGTCCGCCGGATGCTCGAGCGCGCGACGCGTGGCGCGCGCATCGATCGTGTCGAACTGCGCCGGCCGGATCTGCGCCGGCCCTTTCCACCCGATTTCGTCTCGCGACTGACCGGTCAGACCATCACGTCCGTCAGCCGGCGCGGTAAGTACCTCCTGGCGACGCTCGGCTCCGGCGACACGCTCCTCGTGCACCTCGGCATGTCGGGTGCGTTCCGAGCCGAGAGACCCCGCCGTGCCCTTCGGGCCGAACGCCCGCATTCTTCATCTCCTCCGTCGCGGCCGGTGGATCCTCACGACCACGTCGTCATCGTCCTGTCGTCGGGCGTCGTCGTGACGTTCAACGACCCGCGCCGTTTCGGGCTGATGGATCTGATTCAGGAGCACGACGATCACGAGGCGCTGCGCAGCATGGGGCCGGAGCCTCTGGACGATGCGTTTGACGCCATGGTCCTGGCGCGGGCGTGTGCGGGAAAGCGCGTGGCGCTGAAGGTTCTGTTGCTCGATCAGAGGCTCGTCGCCGGTGTCGGCAACATCTACGCGAGCGAAGCGCTGCACCACGCCGGGCTGTCGCCTCGGCGTCGCGCGTCCACACTCGCCACGGTGGCCGGTCGGCCGCGCCCCGCGGCGTTCAAGCTGGCGGCGGGCATCAAGGCGGTGCTGCACAAGGCCGTCGCCGCAAACGCACGGGCCTACTCGTCTGGGCGTTTCCGCGTATATGAGCGCGAGGGCAAGCCGTGCCCGAGGCGCGGCTGCGGCGGGACGATTCGCCGCATCACCCAGGCCGGGCGTTCTACTTACTTTTGTCCGGTTTGTCAGAAGTAGCTGGCGGACACGACAGACGCGCGAATGTGCCCGGCGCTTTCTTCCCGCCGCCTTCACCGACAACGACAAGCGTTCCGTCGACGGTGAGTGTCACGCCCTCTCCCTGTGGTTCGTCGAGAGGGGCGAGGTCCACGACATGGGCCGGGCGCCAGTTCCCGGCCATCAGATCCTTCGTGCGATGGAACGTCACTGAGCGATTGGTGCGCAGTAGAATCCATGCGCCATCTGGCGACGCCGCGGCATCAGTGATCCGCTCGCTGTTCGGGGATTTGCTGGGATCGCGCGGCTTCGCGACACGCTGCAGTGGTAGCGATGCGCCAGGCCGCAAATCGCGCGGAAATCGATAGAGGGCGACACTGCCTTTCACGCCTTTCGTGACGATGTACATCGCGCCGTCGGACGTGATGAGCAGAGACTCCGCGTCCTGAGGTCCATCCGGATAGGTTGCGTGAAACGCTTCTGCCGCCGCGGAGGACTCAGCGGTTACTGCGGGCTCAGCCACGCGGTAAATCGTGATCTGCTTGCGTGAGCCGTCGTTGTCGCCGATGTCGGCGATGTACACGCAACTGCCGCTTCCACAGGGCCCGACGGCGATCGCCTCCCAATCCTCAACTTGTGCCTCGGTCACACGAACGTGACCGGTGACTGCGCCCATCGCATCCAACGCGTACACGACCGGATCACCCGAGTCGTTGATCGCCCAGAACGCGCCAGCATTACGACGACTTGCGGCGATGCCACTGGCTTCCGCGAGCTCCTTGACTCGGACCACGTCGCCGATCGGGCGACATTGAAACGTCTCGGTGCCCTGCGCGTGCAGCACGGGGATCACCGCGGCGGTCATCGCCGCGGTGAATACGAAATCGCGCATCAGAACTCGAACCCGCCCAGCATCCGAATGCTCGCCACGCCCCAAGCGGTTCCTTTCATCTCGAAGAACGTGCCGCTCGGATTTCGGGCGCCGACGATGAAGTTGAATCCGTTGTTCCAATCCCATTGGCTGAAATCAAACCGGTCGGTGTCGACCGGGGGCGCGTTGGGATCGCTGATGAAGTCCTGTTCGTTCACGCTGCGGTTACTGAAGCTGAAACTCGGACCAGCGCCGACGTAGGGTGCCCAGCGGATCGATCGACGCAACCCGGGGAGCATGTAGAGACCTTCGACGTTGATTCCGATCAGCGTCGTCACTTCGCCGAAGGCGAGTTCGACGTTCGGCCTGACCAGGACGCCATGCTGCACAAACGGTGTGAACGTCGAGAATGCGTTGATGGAAATCAGCTCGGGATCCAACGCGACGCCAGCGTCCAGGCCGACGTGAAAGCGTCGGGCTTGTCGTTCGAGCTGCGAGGCGAGTTGCTGCACATCGGATGGTGCAGTCTGCGATCGCTGAGCGAGACCCTCGCGCGGGGGAAGCGTCTCAATCGACAGCACCGTCGGAGCAGGGTCGGTGTCATTCGTCGCGGTCATTACTCGGACGCGCGTTCCCGGGGCGACCGACGGAATCCTGGTGAATCTCGGCTCGAGTGCGTACGCGATGAATCTGCCTTCGTCCGTCTGCACCACGATCGAGCCACGACCCAGTGAGGTAACCGTCCCGACGGTTTGCCTCTCACCGGACCCGACACTCGATCGAGTGGTTTCCTCCGAGCTGCTCGCCCCGTTCGATCTGTCCGGCTCCTGTGCTCGGACCAATGGCGCATATGCGATGAACGCGAACGAGGCTGCGAGCACGACGCTTGTCCGATAAAACCCCTTGAGCACGACCCCCTCCGATCAGTAATCCGTTCAGCAATCCATCCACCACTGTCGCAACATCGGTGCCGCGACGCGTCCCCCGCCGCAGCCTGGTCGGAGGCGGACTCAACGCTGTAGTCGGAGTACGAATTGCAGTGCGCTGGTGCACGTGACTCATAGGGAGACCAAGCACATGAAGACACAGAACATCGTGATCGGTGCAGCCGTCGCGGTTGCACTTGCCAGTGGCGCCGCTGCGCAGCAGTCGGGCAACACCTCCAACAACCGCGACAATCAGCAGAGCCGAAACACCAACGTCACGGTGACGGGCTGTCTGCAACCGGCGACGGCCGGCCTGGCCGGCGGCGCGGCCGCAGGAGGTGCGGCGAGCTCGACATCGCGCTCGTCCGGAGATGAGCGTTTCATGCTCACGAATGCGTCGATAGGCAACGGTTCCGGGGCGACGACCGGCGCGGGTGCCGGTGGCGCAACCACGGGCGCGGGTGCTGGCGGCGCGGTGGGCGCAGGCGCGGGTGCCTCAGCGACAGCGAGTGGCTCCTTCTTCATGCTCGAAGGCAAGACGAGCGACTTGCGTCAGCACGTGAATCAGCAGGTGGCCATCACTGGTCGTCTCGAGTCCGGCGCAAGCAGCACGTCCTCCTCTCGCAGCGGATCGAGCAGCACTTCAAGCACGACGCGTTCGGGCTCGTCGGGCCGTACCGAGACGACGCAGCGTTCCGATTCAACGTCGGCAGGCGGGGGTGGTGCGAGCAGCCCAAGCGCCTCCGGCACCGGCCAGCGGCTTCATGTGGAATCGGTTCGCATGATCGCGGCGACCTGTTCCCACTAAGTCATGCACGCCACCGACTCGAGTACGAAACTCGGCTCGGTGGCGTGCCCTTCCAGGCATTTCTCAAACACGGCATATCACGGGTCAGGTTGATGGATCGCAGAGAACTAGGGCAAACCCGTACGGCCGCGGCACCGTTGCGCATGGAGAACCATGCGCCCAACTGCGTGCGACGCCGCTGGCGACACGCGCGCTCAGCGTTTGCGCGACGCGCGATTGCCGCGTTTCGCATTCAGCGTGCGCAGGTGATCGGGTCGAGCCGGCCGAGGCCGGCGTGGAGTCGCTAAGTCGTGCTGGCTCATGTGCGCCGCTTTCCGATCGGAGCAGAACTCGCCGCAGACAATCAGGTCTCGTTCCGGGTCTGGGCGCCGTCAGCCACGCGCGTACAGGTTGTGTTATCCGACCATGACCGTAGCGAGCACGCACTCGAGCCCGAGGGTCATGGTTATTTCTCCGGCTCTGCGCCTGCTCGCGCTGGCGATCGCTACCGCTTTCGACTCGATGGGGCCTCTCAGTTGTATCCCGATCCGGCCTCACGGTTTCAGCCGAGCGGTCCGCATCAGGCGTCGGCGGTCGTTGACCCCTCTTCATACGAGTGGCGCGATGCGGGCTGGTCCGGTCTGGCGCGTGAGGGACAGGTGATCTATGAGCTGCATGCCGGCACGTTTACGCCAGAGGGCACGTGGTCGAGTGCGCAGTGTCAGCTCGACGAACTCGCCCGTGTCGGTGTCACCGCGATCGAGTTGATGCCCGTCGCGGAGTTCGAAGGTCGTTTCGGATGGGGCTACGACGGCGTCGATCTGTTTGCGCCGTCGCACTTGTACGGTCGCCCCGATGACCTGCGGCGGTTCATCGACGCCGCACACGCGCGCGGTATCGGCGTGCTGCTGGATGTCGTCTACAACCACTTCGGACCGTCTGGGAATTACCTGCGTGCGTTCTCGCCCGCGTATTTCACTGACAAGTACGAAAACGAGTGGGGCGATGCCATCAACTTCGATGGGCCCGATTCCGCGCCAGTGCGCGAGTTCTTCGTCACCAATGCGGCGTACTGGATCGAGGAATTTCATTTCGACGGTCTGCGGCTCGATGCCACACAGCAGATCTTCGACGGGTCGCAGCCCCACATCATCACCGAGATCGGAGAGGCCGCGCGACGCAGTGCCGGCCATCGTCGCGTGCTGCTGGTCGGCGAGAACGAATCACAGGATGTGGTGAACGTGAAGTCGCCGAGCGAAGGCGGCCGTGGTCTCGATGCGCTGTGGAATGACGATTTTCATCACAGCGCGATGGTCGCGGCGACCGGGAAAGCAGAGGCGTACTACTCAGACACCTACGGCGTTCCGCAGGAATTCATCTCGTCGGCGAAGCACGGCTATCTGTATCAAGGCCAGTACTACCACTGGCAACGCCATCCCCGCGGCACGCCGACCTCAGGGCTGCCGCCGTCGGCGTTCGTCGTCTATTTGCAGAACCACGATCAGGTCGCCAATTCAGCCCGCGGCCTGCGTGGCCATCAAATGACCAGCCCGTCGAAATGGCGCGCGTTGACGACGTTGACGCTGCTCATGCCGAACACGCCGTTGCTGTTTCAGGGCCAGGAGTTCGCAGCGTCGTCGCCGTTTCTGTATTTCGCCGACTTCGAGTCGGACCTTGCCGATGCCGTGCGCAATGGGCGTCGGGAATTCCTGACGCAATTTCCCAGCATTCGTGACTTCGTTGCCCGATCCACGCTCGACGATCCCGGAAGCGAAAAGACATTCGCGCGCTGCAAGTTGGATTTCACCGAACGCGAGACGAATCGCACGTGGTACGCGTTCCATCACGATTTATTGCAGCTGCGGCGTCACGAGGCGGCATTCAAGGCGCAGCGGGCCGGCCAGGTGGATGGCGCCGTGCTGTCCACACAGGCGTTCGTGCTGCGCTTCTTTGCCGACGCGGCGGCCGACGAGCGCATGCTGATCGTCAATCTCGGTCCCGAACTCAATCGCCGCTCGTTCGCGGAACCATTGCTCGCACCGCCATCGTGTTTCGAATGGCACGTACAGTGGTCGAGCGACGATCCGAAGTACGGAGGCCCGGGGACGCCGGATCTCTGGCCGGAGGGCACCTGGAGTATTCCGCCCGAAACAGCGATCGTCTGCCAGCCAGCGTCGCTCGCCCCGCGCACCAAAGGGCCGGTCCGCCGGCGCACTGCATGAAGACCTCTCGATGAAGGAGCATTCCATGGCCACCATGAACGAACTTTCGGAAGCCGCACACGACCTGACGCGCGCCGCTCAAGACCTCAAAGGATCGATTTCACCTGCACAACATGCGGTGCTCGACTACGGCGTAGCCGCTGCGTACTTCACCTATGGTGCATCGATGCGCTCGCGTCACAAGGGCGCGTCGACACTGGCCTTCGTGAATGGCGCCATGGTGCTCGGGATGTCGCTGATGACGAAGTATCCTGGCGGCGTCTGGCGGAAGCTCAGTTTTCGTGGGCACCGCACTGGCGACATCATCCAGGCAGCGCTCGCAGGTCTTGGTCCGATCGTGTTTGGCTTTGGCGGCGATCGCGAAGCCAACTACTTCTATGGGCAGGCGGTCAGCGAAGCCGGCGTGATTGCGGCCACGGACTGGGATGCCGCCTCGGTGGGACCGAGGACCTAGCCACGGACCGCAGACGGACCACGGACCGAAGACGGACCAAGGACCACAGGACGGACCAAGGACCACAGGACGGACCAAGGACCACAGGACGGACCAAGGACCACAGGACGGACCAGGAACTAAGCACCAAGGACCAAGAAC
>DATCXH010000307.1:0-4416 GCA_036565925.1 Vicinamibacterales bacterium | reverse complement strand
ATCGGCACGGTGAACCGGTTCAACCACGTGCACATGAACGTCGGTTGGGCGGGCGAGGAGCACAATCCGCTGCGGTTTCGTCTCGTGCGTTTCGAAGACACGGTCGCTCCGACGATTCCGAACGACGGTGTTCGCGTCTATGACGAATCGTGGCGCCTGCAAACGATGCGCGTGCACAATCGACTGCTCGTCGCCGGCCGCATGCGCGTGGTGATCGATGCCTGGGACCAGACGGATGACAACACACCGTCGCGACGGCTTGCGCCGTACGAACTGGGGTACCAGGTTCTTCGAGAGAATGGATCTCCAGCAGCTCCCGGCTTCGAGAAGCGACACGCATCGCTGCGTTTCGATCGCGTCGGACTCGACCCTGATGCCTCGCGCATGGTCTATGGCGCCGGCAGCGGGATTCCCTTCTACGGCGGCCGACGCACCAGGTATCTCTACATCGTGACGAATCGACTGGATGAGGGCATGGCTTCCGAGGGGTTCTGGGATACGAGTCGATTGCCGTCGGGCAACTACATTCTTCGCGCCTGGGCGGCTGATATCAGCGGCAACACGGTGGAACGAGATCTGCCAATAACCATCGGCGCCCCGGACTGACGGTGGTAGCATCCACGCTCATGCGAGCACGAATCGGTCATTTCTTGATGTGTGCAGTGATCGCGAGTTCCATCACTGCTGTCGCCGGGCAGTCCACCTTCGCTCAAGCTACGGCGGACAAGACCGCGAAGCCATCGTCAGACGCACTCGCGGTCAAGGTGCAAGTGCTGGAGGATCGCGAGGCGATACGCGCGCTGCTCGTCACGTATGCCCGCACGCTCGATGAACGCGACTTTGCAGGATTCGAACAGCTCTGGGCCAAGGACGCCGAGTTCATCGGCGGCGCTGACAACACGGCAAAGGGTCCCACAGCGATTCGCGATCTGCTGCAAGGCCTGCTGAAGGTCAACGGCGCGCCGGTGCCAGGGCGTGATTTTCACCTCGTGATGAACCAGACCGTCGATGTGACCGGTGACACGGCGACCGGATTCAGCCGGGGGACCTGGGTCGTCACCGATCCAGACAAGAAGCTGCGGATCTCGATCATCGCCAATTACTACGATCAGTTCGTCCGCGAGGGCGGTCGCTGGAAATTCAAACGTCACCAGATCGGCGGGACCGCACCTGCCGCGTCAACCAGAAAGTAGGGCGGGTGCTTTTGCATCCACCGGAGGGGCTTAGTGTGAAACGTCTCCTATGGTCCTGCGTGATGATGGCGATCGTTGCCGCTTCGACGGCGACCATCGCGGCGCAGCGTGGTCCAGTCGTTCCGCAGATGCGAGGTGACGGGCCTCCGCCTGAGGCGAAGCCCTTCTCGATCACGAAGAACGATCCGGCGCTGGACGACATCATCGCCCCCGATGCGCAGCTCGTGGAGCTTGCTCGTGGCTTCGGTCTCACCGAAGGCGGACTGTGGGTCGCCGAGGGCAACAGCGGCTTCTGGATCTTCGCCGGCTTGCTCGACAACGTGATCTACAAGGTGACACCGCAGAAGCAGGTCTCCGTGTTTATGGAGAAGGCCGGCTACACCGGCAATGATCCGGAACATGTCGGCACCCAGACTCGCGCGGGTCGCAGTCATGTGCTGCTCATCGGGCCGTCCTGCACGGGGATGGATCACCAGGGCCGGGTCATCTGGTGCGCTGACAACGATCGCCAGGTGATGCGGCTGGAGAAAGACGGCACGCACACGGTGCTGTCCAGCGGCATGAACGGTCAGAAGTTCAGCGGCCCGAACGACATCGCCATCGCGGCCGACGATGCGGTGTATGTGACGGACAACGACTTCGGACTGCGTGACGGCGGGAAGAATCCCGACAAGCAGTTGCAGAACGGCATCTATCGAATCAAGGACGGCAAGACGACGCTCGTGCTCAGCGCCAGCGATCTCGGAGGCATCCCCAACGGCATCGCGCTCTCGCCGGATGGCAAGTGGATGTATCTCTCGACTGCCAACCGCACGATGAGGCGATACGCCGTGAATGCCGATGGCACCCTCGGCGCATTCACGAACTTCACGGACGGTGTCGGCATCGGTGATGGGATCAAGACCGATACGGCGGGGAACGTGTACTCGAGCGGCGGCGCGGGCCCGGGCATTATCCGGATCACCTCGCCAACCGGCAAACTCCTCGGCACGATCAACCTGCCAATCTACGGCGGCGAGCCCAAGCGGCAGATTTGTTCAACGAACGAGGCCTTCGGCGGTAACGACGGCCGCACCTTGTTCATCGCCGGGTGCGATTCGGTCTACACGATCCAGCTGAAGATTACCGGTCTCGTTCCGGCTCACAGCGTGAAGAAGTAGTCGCCCCCTTGGCGGAGGCGGAAACCCGGATTCGCGACGTCAATGCAAGTGACGTCCTGTCTAGTGCAGCTTTGGCGCATCCACGAGCGCCTGGTACACCATCAGCGGAAACTTCTCGCGAATATCAGTGGCGTTCGGGAGAATCTGCACCATCAGCATGATGACCAGCTTCTGTTCTGGATTGATGCGATAGATCGTGCCGTACGCGCCGGCCCACCCGAACGAGCCGACGTCCTCCATTCCGTTCGCTCCATAGCGGTCGGTCGTCTCGAAGCCCAGGCCGAATCCAAGTCCGCTCGGCGAATGCAGTGTGCCGACCTGGTTGGTGGACATCATCGCCACCGAGCGCGGCGACAGAATCCGCACACCGTTGAGCGCGCCGCCGCCGCGAATCATCTCCAGGAAGCGACCGTAGTCGCGTGCCGTCGAGACGAGCCCTGCGCCGCCCGAGAACGCGCGACGCGGACCGTCAACGTACGAGCCTTGTCCGCGCCCACCCTCCGGCGCGCGGATGGCCCGTCCGTCCGCACCGCTTGCGTAGACCGCCGCGAGACGATCGCGTTGGTCGGGCGAGACGAAGAAATGTGTGTCGGTCATCCCGAGCGGCTCCGTCACACGCGTGGCAATCACCCGATCGAGGCTCTGGCCAGCGACACGTTCAATCACGCAACCCAACACATCGGTGTTGTAACCATAGACCCATGCTTCGCCGGGCTGGGACACGAACGGCAGTGTGCCGAGTTTTTCGATCGCATCGCAGGTCGTCTCCGTCTTGTCGGCGAAGTACCAGCCTGCGCCGGCGGATGGGCCAAGTCCCTTCGCGGCGTACTCGTCGGCGATGTGCGGCTCGGTGCCGTACGAGATGCCGGCGGTGTGCGTCAGCAGATCCCGGATCGTGATCGGTCGCTTCGCAGAAACAAGTTTCGTCTCACTGCCCTCTCGCACCGCGACCATCGTCTTGACGAACGATGGGATGTACTTGCCAACTGGATCGCTGAGACCGAGTTTGCCTTCCTCGACAAGCGTCAGCGCCGCGACGCTCGTGATCGCCTTGGTCTGCGAGGCAATGCGAAACAGCGTGTCCATCCGCATCTGCCGTTTCGACTCCTTGTCCGCCCATCCAACCGCTTTCTGATAGATGGGACGTCCATCGCGAAGCACGAGCGCGACTGCGCCCGGCAGAAGTCCGCGATCGACATACGACTGCAGCATCATGTCGATACGGGCGAGCCGCTCGGGTGAGACTCCAGCGGGCGCTGTCTGCGTGGACGTTGCCGCGTTTCGAACCGCAGACGGCGCCTGCCCGGTGACCAGTGTTCCGGCTGTCGCCGTGGCCACGACAAGAACCATCGCTGCCAATCGCCGTGTGGACATTGAATGTGTCTCCCTGGGTTGATAGTGCAGCATGGTCTCCTATGGCGTGGGCAACCCGAACGCCAGGATATTCGGGCCTGATGCGATCGCCAACATCTGCCGATTGTCGAACACGTAGGTCATCGGTGACGCCTTCCAGACCTGGCTCGTCTGGAAGCTCCACAGCCGTTTGCCCGACTTTGCATCTGCCGCAGCGAAGGCGCCGCTGTCGTCACCGAAGAAGACGAGATCGCTGGCCGTCGCGAGCACGCCACCCCACGAATCGACATTGCCCAATTGCGGGAGTTCCCACGCGACTTTGCCAGTCTGGATGTCGATGGCGCGCAGCACGCGGCGCGCCGCTTCGGGCGCCGCAGCAAACGTACCGCCCATGAAGCCCTTCCCTGCTTCCCACGTCTGATCCACTCGCGTGAAGATGCCGCACTTGTCGTTGGTCTGCACGTAGAACAAACCGGTGCGTGGACTGAACGCCGCCGAGTACCAGTTCGATGCGCCTTCAAGCGATGGACAGACGCGTCGCCCCTCGGGTGTCGGCTCCATATTTGGGACGACTATCGGGCGTCCCTCTTTGGTGAGACCTGACGCCCACGTGATCGTCTTGATGAATGGCGTGCCCGAGAGGTACTCACCGGTTATGCGATCGAGCACGTAGAAGTACCCGTTGCGATTGGCCTGAAGCAGCAGCTTCC
>DATCXH010000163.1:0-3349 GCA_036565925.1 Vicinamibacterales bacterium | reverse complement strand
ACGTTGTGGAGGCGGTGAGAGCAACGAATGCAACCGCGAGACAGCCCGAGAAGAACGCACGCAACGCGAATGTGAACCGCATAAGCAACCACAGCGGTAAGGGCAATAAATCTGCCGTGCTTGAGGCTGTCTGCGGTTGTGCTGGTTAACTCGTTGAGCTTGGACCGCTTACGGTGTGCAGCGGACGCGGTGTTGATTTGCGTCGAATGCGCGTGTGTGCAGAACCTGCACACCGTTTTTGAGCTTGGATCTGCGTAAATTGCTGCTGCGCTTGGAGTAGTGGCGAGATCGGCGAGTGTTCCGGATCGAGACCCCCGATAACGGTCTCGAGATCGACGAGCAGATCTCCGAATGTTTTCGAGAAGAACGAGCTACTGCGCTGCTCTGTTTCGCGACAGCCGCGTGTTCGGCTCGAGACCGTACTCGACGATCTTGCGATAGAGCGTCCCGCGGCTGATGGCAAGCAGGCGCGCAGCCTCTTTCTTATTCCAGGCCGCAGCATCGAGCACGCGGATGATGTGCGCGCGTTCGGCTTCGGCAAGGGTTGGCAGACGCGGAGGCGTTTCTGCCGCGGGAGCCGCGACAGGATGCAGGAACTCGATGTCGGTGTCCCGAATGATTCGACCTGGCGCCGACAGCGCTGCTCGCGAGACGGTGCTCTCGAGCTCGCGGATGTTGCCAGGCCACGGATAGGCGTTGAGTCGCGAGATTGCTTCTGGCGAGAACGCCTTGGCATCGAGCGGCAGCCCGTTGGCGGCGCAGTAACGCGCGATAAATCGATTGGCGAGCACCCCGATGTCGGCCGGTCGTTCGCGCAGCGAGGGCAGCCGAATCGAGAACGCGTTGACGCGGTAGTAGAGGTCCTCGCGGAAGCGGCTGTCGCGAACGAACTGGTCGAGAGGGCGATTGGTCGCGGAGATCAGGCGGAAGTCCACCTGCACGGAACGTTGTCCGCCGAGACGTTCGAATCGACGATCCTCGAGGACGCGAAGCAGCTTGGCTTGCGCGACGAGGGACAGATCGCCGATCTCGTCCAGAAACAGCGTGCCGCGATCGGCGAGCTCGACGCGGCCCGGCTTGCGATCGTGCGCGCCCGTGAATGCGCCTTTCTCGTAGCCGAAGATTTCCGACTCAAAGAGCGTGTCGGGTAGCGCGGCGCAGTTGACCGCTTGAAAGTTCTCTGTGCCGCGGCGACTCAGCTCGTGAATCATGCGCGCGACGACTTCCTTGCCTGAGCCGGTCGGCCCGAGGATGAGTACCGAGATGTCGGACTTGGCAGCCGTGCGGATCCACTCGAAGACGATCAGCATCTTCTCGTCGCGCCCGATCATTTCGCGAAAGCGCTGGACGGAGGGCGCCTGGTCTTCGGTACTGATGTCCGCTCGTCGCTCGAGGAACGTGTCCAGCAGGCGGTTGATCGCATCGCCCTCGGGGCGGACCGCCGTAAATTGCGCTGGTGGGCCCTGCGCGCGCCGAACGATGCCGAATTCGACGAGCTCGCGCAGGCAGTTTTCGACATCCAGGCGCATGCGCCCGAACGTGGCCATCAACGCCTCGACTTCGAACGGCTCGCCCGGACGTGCACTCAGGAATCGGAGCAGGCCGGCACGCAACGGCGACTGAACGAGGGTACGGAATCGTGCCTCGACGTCGCTGGTCGCGTCGGTCCTCGACCCTAGTGCACGGGAGGTGGCAACACTCATATTTCTTCAGACACTGACACGTTCGAAGGGGCTCGCCAGGTTATCGGCGCATCTCGCCGGCACCGACAGCGCGCTACAGATTCAACGAGGGGGTGATGCTAAGCTACATCCCTGATGCCCCACCGCCCTTCGACAGGCTCAGGGCGACCCGAGCAAGAAGTCGAGCGTCGCCCAGCTGGTGCACCAGAAAAACCCCGTTCCAACCACCTGAGTGGCAAGCCCATCCGGTACTACCGGCCGCGCGGCAGCGCTGATCTCAGGCAGCTCATCGATGAAGGTTTTCAGGCCTTCAATGCGGCGCGCCTCGGCGAGGCCTGCCGCATCTTCGCGGAAAAAATGCTCCTGCCCGAGCACGACACGACGATCGGGCTCACGGTAGCCGGCGCATTGACACCGGCCGGACTGGGCGGCTGCATGGTCGAGCTGATGGAGCGAGGTCTCGTCGACTTCGTCATCAGCACTGGAGCCAATCTCTATCACGATCTGCACTACGCGTTGAACTTCACGTTGCACAGAGGTTCGCCGTTCGTAGATGACATCCAGCTTTACGAAGACGGCGTGATCCGCATCTACGACGTGTTGTTCCCTGCGACGGTGCTTCTCGAGACCGACGCGTACATTCGCGACTTCCTCGTCCGATCTGGTCTAAATGGCCCGGTCTCCACGGCCGAGCTGCACTACGCGCTCGGACGCGACCTGATCGCCCGACAACCGGGATGTGAACAGTACTCCGTGGTCGCCGCTGCCGCGGCGAACGGCGTCCCGATCTTCACCTCGTCTCCCGGTGACAGCTCGATCGGCATGAACATCGCTTTCCACGAGCTGATGAACGACGGCGGCTTGATGATCGATCCGAACAAAGACGTCAACGAGGTCTGCGCCTTCATCCTCGCCGGCAAGAAGAACGGTTGCGTGATCCTCGGCGGCGGATCGCCGAAGAATTTCTACCTGCAGGGACAGCCAACGCTCTGGGAAGTGTACGGGATCCCCAAGGGCGGCAACGATTTCTTCATCCAGATCACGACCGATCAGGTCGTGTGGGGCGGACTCTCCGGTGCAACACCCGCAGAAGCAGTCAGTTGGGGCAAGGTGAATCCCGGGGTGCTTCCCGATACCGCCGTCGCGTACGTGGATTCGACGATCGGATTCCCACTGTTCTGCGAGTATGTCGTCGGTTCGCCCAACGGCCGCCGGCCGCGCAAAGATCTCGTGCACAAGCGCGATCAACTCGTCGCCGCGCTGAAACAACAGGCTAGAGAGGCCCGACGCTAGTGGGCACGCTGGCGTCCGAGCTCGGCGGCCACGCCCAGCAGCTGTCCGGACAGCCGCGGATTTACGTTGACGCGAATGTCCCTGCAGGGCTCGTGTCGTACATGCGAACGGCGCTGTCGTGGGATGTGCTCTTCGTCCTCGAACATCATGATCTGCGTCGCGCGCCCGACGGTGAGCACTATCGCCTGGCGCGGCAACTCCGCCGCACGTTGATCACACTCGATCGCGACTATCTCGACGATCGGAAGTTTCCGCTCGATCGTTGCGGCGGTGTTGTGGTGCTGATGGCTCCGACGCAGGGCGGGTTCATTCATCTGCTCAAGCGACTCGACCGCGAGGTGCTGCGCACGGCCGCGCTCGGCGATTCGTCGACG
>DATCXH010000586.1:0-5295 GCA_036565925.1 Vicinamibacterales bacterium | reverse complement strand
ATGCAGTTCCGCGTCGGCTTCCACCGCGGCGTGCGCGTCTTCGTGCCCCCCGCGCCTCGCTTCGTCGGCGCACTCGCGCCGCCACCACCTGCGCCGGCACCCGAGCCTCCACCACCAGCGCCGCCACCACCGCCGCCCGCGAATCGTGGTCCGAGCGTACGAGCGCAGTGCGATCCGTGCCGCATAGAAGTCGGTAAGACGTCAGCGATCACGGCAATCCCGAACGATCCCGACGGTGACATGGTCCAGTTCCGCTGGACGACGTCCGCCGGGACGATCGGCGATACGCGTGTGGCGAAGACGGTGTGGACCGCCGAGACCGTGCCAGGCACGTACCCGGTGACCATCACTGTCGACGACGGCAAGGGAGGGATGGCGACGGATACGGTGAATATCGAAGTGTTCCGCCGCACCATCAATTTCGACGAGGTGCACTTCGATCTCAATCAGTCGGTGTTGCGACCGGAGGCCCGAACGATCCTCGATCAGGCCGCACAGACGTTGAAGGCGAATCCAGATGTGCGCATTCAGATCGAAGGTCACACCAGCAGCGAAGCCTCCGAGCGATACAACCAGTCGCTCGGCCAAAGGCGCGCGCAGGCGGTGCGCGTGTACCTGGTGAGCCAGGGAATCGATACCTCGCGGCTGGACACGATCAGCTACGGCGAAGATCGACCCAAGTACGACAATTCAAAGGAAGAGACGCGACGATTGAACCGACGCGCTGCCATGGTCGTCGAGGAGGGCAAGTAGCTGAGCCGAATTCTTGAGATGGCGATTGTGTTGCTGCGGGGCGTATAATCGCCGCCTCGAACCCTGAACAACTGTTCGGCTCGTGAACACTGCTCGACCTGTCCGCATCATCGCCTGCGTCTGTCTCCTGGTGGCCGGCCTTTATCCTGGTCGATCGGCGGCACAGGTTCCGCTTGAGACGCGCACGGTACTTCTGCTTCAACAGTCATCCGATGTCGGAGGCGCTCTCCGCTCGAGGTTCGATATGGCGTTCGCCGAGGCGTTGCGCGCGGACGCATCGTCATCTGTCGAGCTTTATGAGGAGACGGTCGAAACCGGGCGCTTCCCTGGCGATTATCAGGCTCGCATCTTCACCAGTTATCTCACCAACAAGTACGCAGGCCGAAAGATCGACGTCATCGTCGCCCGAGGGTACAGCGCACTGAGTTTCGCGCGGCAGCACCGTGAGTTGTTCGGCAACCCGCCGATTGTCGCGACAGTATCGTCGCCGGGGCAGCTGGATCCCAATAACAACGTCATCGGACTCCAGGGTGGGTTCTGGGTCAGCGACACGATTTCGCTCGCGAAGACATTGCTTCCTGAAACCCGCACTGTCTACGTGATTGACGGAACGAACGAGAACGATAGCGACATCGAAGAATCGATACGGCGTCAGGTGAGGGAGCAGCACAGCGACTTCATGCTGGTGTACCTGCGAAATCTCACGATGACCGAACTCGTGGCCCGGCTGCGGATGATTCCTCCGCATTCGATGGTGGTGTTTGTCAGGCAGTCCGTGGGCGCGACACGCTCGAGCCTCGACGACACCGAGGGCCTCGCCGAGGTGCTTCGCGCATCGCCCGTGCCGGTCTTCACGCGGGCCGAAGAGTTCATCGGGCGCGGTGTGATCGGCGGACGTATCTGGCGGTTCGAGCCTGATGCCAGGCGGGTGGCGACGATGGCCAGACAGCTCGCAACCGGCACCAGCGCTCGCGACATACCCATTGGCCGCCACACCTACGACACGATCCTCGACTGGCAACAGCTGCAACGCTGGGGCATTCCCGAATCTCGAATCCCCGCCGGCAGCATCGTGCTCTTTCGACCCAAATCGTTCATGGATCTGTACGGCAGATACGTCGCCGCGGGCATCGCCGTGTTCGCCGCGCAGCTCACGCTGATCGTCGGCCTTCTCGCGCAGCGCGCGAGGCGGCGTCGAGCCGAAGAAGACGTTCGGACCCATGCGACACGCTACCAAAGCGTGGTGGACGCGCAGAGCGACATGATCTGTCGGTTTCTGCCCGACACGACCTTGACGTTTGTCAATAACGCCTACTGTCGCTTCTGGAACAAATCTCGTGAAGACATGCTCGGACGTCCCTTCATTGAGATGATCCCCGAGGCCGCGCGTAGCGGCGTCATCAACCGCATCCGGTCTCTGGGGCCGGGATCGGACTCACAGGATCATCCGGTCTGTTTGCCCGACGGCACCGAGGGCTGGCATCGCTGGATCCATTCCGCGATTGTCGATCAGCATGGCCGGGTGATGGAGTACCAGGGCGTCGGCCGTGACATCACCGAACAGAAGCGCGCGGAGAACGCGCTGCGCAGCGCTGAACAGCGTAACAGCGCGATCCTCCGCGGCATTCCTGACTTGATGTTCGTGATGCGACGCGACGGCACCTACGTCGATTACCACGCGCGCGATCCGTCCGACCTGTTCGCGCCCCCCGAACGGTTTCTTGGCAGATCAGTCCGCGAGATCATGCCGGCCGATCTTGCCGAGCTGGTGATGGAGGCGCTCGAACGCACGTGCGCGACCGGGGAGCCGGTGGTCGTCGAGTACGAGTTGAACATGGGCGAGATGCGTCACTACGAGGCACGACTCGTTCCTGCAGCCAACGACCAGGTGCTCAGCATCGTGCGTGACGTCACCGATGCCAGACGCGCGCACGATCTGAATCGCGCGTTAGCCGGCCGGTTGATTGTCAGCCAGGAGGAAGAGCGTCAGCGCATTGCCCGGGAGCTGCACGACGATTTGAGTCAAAAGATCGCCGTCCTCAATATCGACGTCGATCGGCTGTCGCATCAACTGCAGAACACCGAGCATCGCATGCGGCTGCGCAACATTTCCGCGCAAGTGAGCGAGGTTGCCGAGCATCTCCACGACCTGTCGTACGAACTTCATCCGGCACGCCTGCAGACACTCGGTCTGCTCGAATCGTTACGCGTCATGTGCAGCGAGTTCTCATACCAGAGAAACATCCAGGTCGCTTTTGAGGCGGACGACGGCCAACTGCCCATGGCGATCGAGCCCACTGTCTCTTTGTGCCTGTACCGAATTACGCAGGAAGCGCTTCACAACGTGGCGCGGCATAGCCACGCGTCGGAGGCATCGGTAAGGCTGTCGTACGACGGCACTGACATCTGCCTGGAAATCTCCGACGCGGGCATCGGATTCGAACCGCACTCGAGCCGACACACGGGGTTGGGTGTGGTCAGCATGCGGGAGCGTGTGGGCGTGCTGAACGGAAAGCTCGTGATCTACACCGCGCCAGCACGTGGCACGCGTATCGTCGCGCGACTTCCGTTGCCGATGCCTTTACCGAAGGCACCCGCGCGACAGCATGATGCGAGCTCCGTCTCGCAATCAGTGTGAATGCCGCCCGGGCGGCTACTCAGTCTCTTCGTCAGTGAGCGCCGTGGGATCGATGTCGACGTCGACTGATTCGACGATCGACGTGATCACCGGACCAGCTGAGGTCATCAGCTGAAGCTGAAGCCCCTCGACGATCCATCCCGCTTTCACACCCTCGTCTCCGTCCAGGGCGCCAAGCAGCTGAACGTTCGTGTGACGACCGAACAACCGTCCGCCGCGGATGGATATTTGTCGTGCTGGACCGTCCACGACGGTCAGGCGATACAGCGTGTTGCGGGTGCGAACCGTGATCATTGTCCCGGCAAGGAGTAGCGGCACTGCCACAGGATGCCGGGGCGCAGGAACGGCATCAAGGAAACCGAAGCTTGGAACCGCGGGAAACGTTTCAGGCTCTGGCGTGGTCCATTTCTCCATGTTTGACGTCGAAGTGCAACACACCTGCCACGATCGAAGGCCGGTGATCAGATCTCAGCCTGCAAGCTCAGCCATCATCGTGCGCTGCCACTCGACTGTTTCGCCGACCTGGTTCATGGTGAAGATGTGCAACGCCCTGACATTCGTGCCAGGGTCGGCGAGCGTAGACGCCAAACCGGTGAGAAATGCATCAGCACCAAACGCGCTGCCCTGCACGAGGTGTCCGAGCAGCGAGCGATTCTTGAGTAAATAGCGCGCCGAATCGCCAATGCCGATACGCGCGGCGATAGTCATCAGCTTGCGAAGCGGGAGCACACCTGGCACTCCCAGGTGAATCGGCAGCGTAATGCCTGCGCTGCGGACTCGCTGGATCCATGTCGCCACGGCGTCAGGATTGAACGACATCTGCGTGGTCATTACCTGTGCGTAGCGCTGTTTCGAGCGTAGGTCGTCGAGCAGCACTGCGTTAGTGATCGTCGGATGTCCCTCGGGATACGTGGGCACCCCAATCTCTTCCAACCAGCCACCCAGCGGCTCGAGTGCCTGCAGTAAGGTCAGGCCATCGAGAAACTCCCCGACTGCGTCACCATCACCCCCGACGACGAACGCCTTGCGGATCCCTGCGTTCCGAATGCGGGCGACGATGTCCGCGAGGTGCGCGCGGTCGTGGATCGAGCGCGCCGCGATGTGCGGGGATACGTCATGCCCGTGCGCGGCCAGCCATTCGGCTGCATCGAGGGTCGGCCCCATACCGAGACGCGGCGACGCCGTGACGGTGACTGACGCGTTTGGAGGCAATGCGGCAGCGGCCTGCTCCATGCCGGCAATCGGCACGAGCTCGTAGATGGGGTTCGCCACGAGCGCCGCGAGCGCCGCGCGCAGCGGTGCAGACAGCGTGTGTTGCAAACGGGCTCGGCTCATCACTGTTGTGACGCCGGCCGAGCTCGATCGGATTCAGCGTGAGCTCGCCCGCCTACGCGAGGAGGTCTGGCGCAGAGGCGGCCACCTCCGCCTTATAACCACTCGTCCGTGCGGAATCCGATCGTCCGCAAGGCGTCGGCCGCAGCACTCTGCCAGCCCGCGCCGTCGAGATTCCAATCGAAGTACTCGTAAAACAAGCGCCCCACGTGAGCGCGGCCGGTAAACGCGTACACCGGTGCGATTCGATATCGCTCGTGCGTGAGCAAAAACTGCGACAGCATCGGCGCCTGCGACACAAAACACTCGCGTGCGCGACGCTTGATGGCTTCCTCGTCCGGACCCAGCGTAAGCATCGCCTCCACCGACACATGGCCATCGGCGCGGAACACACCGGTGCTGATTCCGTTCGGTCCGTGGTGATAAGACGTGAACTCCACGATCAAGGGCTGCGCGTCGCGCGGTCTCGTCGCCACCGCCGCGTGTACGGCGAACGCGCAGGCATCGTGATCGGGGTGTCCGCCCTCGAAAGGATGCGAGAGCACGACGTCCATAGGACAGCTCTCGATGAA
>DATCXH010000652.1:0-2715 GCA_036565925.1 Vicinamibacterales bacterium | reverse complement strand
CCAGGACTTCGCTGGCCGCGGTATCGAGTGCGCGTCGAAAGTCAGAGACCGGTGTCTCCTCGCGTGGCCCGACCTCGTGTATCGCGTCCGTAATATCCATAAGAGACTCCGCAGGTTCAAACACGTGGGCGTCGCCCATGGTCATCTCCACCTCATGATGCCGCGCGGAACCATCGTCCGAGTCTGGCGTACTTAGGTGGATGAACGCGTCTGGGGAAAACCCGTACGAGTCATAGAGGGATCCACGCCGCGGTCGTGAACGCCCGACGCCACGAATAGTCGCTGAAATTCCCCAGCCTTCACAAAAATTGCCGATGCGTAGATCGCACATGGGCGCAAGATCGGTGGAAACACCCGAGGAAGCATCACAATCGCTCGCGGAATCCCGTTGCTCTGCAGGTGTGGTCACGCGTTTGTGACAGTCAGCACACGAGCCAGCGGCAATGACGACACGAGGCGCGGCTGTCACAGTCGTTCCTTCGCGCTCGCGATGACGCTGCTGATCGCCCGCGATCGCCTGCGGCGAGAGGACCCGAAGTTCGCGTTGCGAGTGGTGTGCGGAGTCCATGGCGGTCTCGACACGTGCAAAGACCGTGTGGCGCGAGTGATAGCATCCTCAGGTGGACAAGCTCGCGTGGCAGACGCGCGTCGACGGCGATGGCTGCCAGATGGACGCGCCGCGGCCGGCATCGAACGACTTCTGGGATCTCGTCGCGCCGCTGTCGGTATCGTCGCTGTACCTGGCGAAGAATCAGACGTACCGCGGACAGTGCTCGTTGATCTTCGACCTGCGGCACGTGGCGCGTCCGGACCAGCTCACGGCATCTGAATGGTCAGCGTTTTGTGCTGACCTGTTCGCCGCGCAGCACGCGGTCATTGCTGTGACCCAGCCAGATCACATCAACGTGGAATCGCTCGGCAATGTCGTGCCGCATCTGCACTGGCACATCATCCCGCGTTATGTCGGCGACCCGCGCTGGGGCATGCCGATCTGGACGACCCCGCTGTCGGCGATGGCGGAGACGCGCCTCGAACCGGCCGAGCGCGAGGCATTGCTGCGCCAGCTTCGCGACGCATTGCACTGAGGTCTCTGGTTGATGGAGACACGCGATCCTCTGGCCGGCTCGCCGTGGAGCACGCCCGGCACGGTGGCTGGCTTCGTTCAATCGCCGCCAAACGAGGCGTTGTTACAAGTGGCCGCTGCCGAATGGAAGGACCGGGCGCGGCTGCTCGATATCGGATGCGGCGCCGGTCGCAACGCCGTGCCCCTGGCACGGGCGGGATGGGACGTCTGCGGTGTTGACCTGTCGTTGCCGATGGTCATGACCGCACGCTCGCGTCTCGCAGCCGCACAGCTGCTGGATCGGGCGCGCGTGCTGTTGGCGCCGATGGACCGTCTGCCGTTTGCGTCAGCGTCGTTTGACTTCATCGTGGCCCATGGCATCTGGAATCTCGCGCGGACGGGCGGTGAATTCGGCCGCGCCCTCGACGAGGCGGCTCGTGTGGCGCGGCCTGGGTGTGGGTTGTTTCTCTTCACGTTCTCGCGTCACACGCTGGCTCCGGAGGCAGAGCCTGCGCCGGGGGAGTCCTTCGTGTTCACGCAATTTTCGGGTCAGCCACAGTGCTTCCTGACCGAGGAACAGATCGTCAGCGAACTGAGCGCGCGCGGTTTCACCCCCGATGCACGCCTGCCGTTGCGAGAGCTCAATCGAGTGCCACAGGGCGCGCTCCACACCAGCGCGGCCCCAGTCATTTACGAAGGCGTGTTCCGCTACGGCGCGTCGGCGAGACGGATTTGACAATGAAGCGGCCGCGTCCGCTCTTGGGTAGCGGGGTGTCGCCCTCGGCAATCGCCGCGGCGAGCAAGTCATCGATCTCGCGCGTGTCGAGCAACTCGACCGATTCGAGACGCACGAACCGTCCTCGATTGCCGCTGCCGAGCAACAGGTTATGGGGATCGGATAACGCCGCACCGTACATGAAATAGAGATTCACCCCGCGGGCGTAGACCGCCAGTGACACGATGGTGTCGGACGTGCGCTCCGACGAGGAGAAGCCGATCGCGAGCGCACGGGCGTTGTCGTACACCAACTCGAACGCTGTCGGCATCCGGCGGCGAAGCTTTGCCCGCGCCTCACGCACGAGTGATCGAATCGCAGGGTCGAAGCGTGCGAGGAGTGCGACCAGCTCTCGCGGCTCAGTCGCTGGCCCCGCGTGTTGTGGCATGCGCATCGGGCCAATGAATCGAGTTATGCCGCGCCACGCGCGCCGGTTCGTCCGCGCGTGAAGAGCTTGGTGGCTTCGCGGAGCCACAACACGGCGCTGGCGACGGCGACACAGAACAGCCAGTCCTGAGCGCTCAACGCCACCGTGCCGAACGCATTCTGGAGAAACGGGACGTACACCACCAGCACTTGAAGTACCACAGATCCGACAATCGCCGCCCACAACCACGCATTCGTGAACAAGTGCGTGAACGCACTGTGATCGTCGGAGCGCGCGTTCACGACGTTGAACATCTGGAACAGCATCAGCGTGGTGAATGACATCGTTTGGGCGTAGCGGAGAGTCCCCGAGCCTTCGACGAATCCACCGGGCAACGACGCATCGAACACGAACAGCGTGCCGGCGGCCATGACGACGCCGACGAACACGATGCCGCGCCACATACGTGCAGTGAGCACTCCTTCGCCGCTGGGACGTGGCGGTTGGGAC
>DATCXH010000132.1:0-2812 GCA_036565925.1 Vicinamibacterales bacterium | reverse complement strand
CTCCCAAGCCGACTGTGAAGCCCGAGCCACGGCTCAAAACATCGATCGCCTCGGTGACGGTGCTCAATGCGCAGGTGTGCCGCGTGCTTGAACGGAGCGGCTCACCGGACTGGCGATGTACGCCGGCTACGGGCGAGGCGCCACCCGGCACATACACCTTCTACACGCGGCTGCTGGCGACAGATACCACGACTGTTGAGCACCGCTGGTACCGCAACGACCGCGTGCATCAGACGATGCGATTACGCGTGAGCCCGAGCCCGGGCAGCGGCTTTCGTACGTTCAGTGTGACAACGGTCAGCCCTGAGCGCGCAGGTGAGTGGAAGGTTGAGCTACGTGCCGCAGATGGAACCCTTCTCGATCAAGCAAGCTTTCGCGTGCGATGAGCGGCGGGTCTACAGAGCAAGACCCGCCCTACACCTGCTGAACCCTACACCTGCTAAACGACAGTCGAAGGCCGGGCCCTGTTCTCTGGACCCGGCGGTGTAGTATCTCCCTCCATGAAAGCCTTGCTTTCGACAATGGTCTACGCCTTCATCTGTGCCACGTCGATGCTCGCGCAGGGCGGCCCTGCGCTCGCGCAGGGCAGCCGTGTCGATCTGAAGAAGCCGCTCGTCATCGCCAGTCAGGGCAGTTTCTTCGTCGGCGGTGAGAAGAAAGCCTTGCCCGCCCCGCCGGCTCCATCATCTGGGGGGCGCGGTGGATTCGGCGGTGGCGACGTCACCGTCAATCAGATGTACGTGCAGTACCAGATTCCGACGAACGGCGGTCGTCATCTGCCGGTGGTCATGGTGCACGGGTGTTGTCTCAGCAGCAAAACGTGGGAGACGACGCCGGATGGGCGGATGGGGTGGGATGAATATTTCGTGCGCCGCGATCGGCCCGTGTATCTCGCTGATCAGGTGTCGCGCGCACGATCGGGATTTGATTCGTCGGTGATCAGCGAGGTCAAGGCTGGTACGCAGCCACCGAGCGCGCTGCCGAACATCATCTACGCCAGCCAGCAAGTCGCGTGGACCGTGTTTCGCTTTGGCCCGTCGTTCGGCAAGACATTTTCCGATGGGCAGTTCCCGATCGAATCAGTCGATGAGCTCTACAAGCAGATGATTCCGGATTTCAACGCTCTGCTATCGAATCCGAATCCGACGTGGAAGAACATGGCGGCGCTGGCGGTGCAGTTGAAGGGCGCGATCCTGATGGGCCATTCCGAGTCGGGCTTCTTCCCGCAACAGGCTGCGCTGCTCAATGCGTCCGGCGTTCGTGGATTGATCTCGATCGAGATGCCGTGCCCGGATTTATCCGCGGAGCAGATCGCGACGCTCGCGAAGATTCCGAATCTGGTGATGTTTGGCGATCATCTCGGCGACGTGCAGGGCGGACCGGCCAATTGGGCGCAGGCGCTCGACAGCTGCAATGCCTACGTGAAGAAGGTGAAGGACGCCGGCGGCGACGCGGTGATGATGCATCTGCCGCAGATGGGCATCAAGGGCAACAGCCACATGCTGATGCAGGATCGCAACAGCCTGCAGTTGGCGGATCTGATCATCGAGTGGATCGATCAACATGTCGAGGGTCGCGGCAAAGGTCAAAAGACAACGGGCAAAAGCTAGGGCAGAGGCGTCAGGCCGAAAGGGTCGAGTCAAAAGGTCAGGGATGAGAGCACTCGGGGCGGTTGGGGTCGTTGTTGGCTGCGCGATTGCGATAGCGACCGTCGTGTCGGCGCAAAGTTCGCCCGCGCCACAGCACAAGGCGACGATCGACCAGTACTGCGTCACCTGTCACAACCAGCGGCTGAAGACCGGTGGACTGTCACTCGACGCGCTCGACATCGCCAACGTACACGCCAATGCCGAGACGTGGGAGAACGTCGTTCGCAAGCTGCGCGTCGGTGCGATGCCGCCGCATGGGGTTCGTCGGCCCGATCAGAAGACGAATGACAGTCTCATCGCGTGGCTCGAAGGCGAGCTTGATCGTACGAGCACGCGCTCGCCCGGTCGTCCGGTTCTGCGACGTCTCAATCGCGCCGAGTATGCCAACGCGATCCGCGATCTGCTCGCGCTCGACGTAGACGTTGCCGCATTGCTGCCGCCGGACGTCTCAGCCTTCGGCTTCGATAACGTCTCTGATGCGCAGGGCAGCTCACCCGCGCTACTGCAGGCGTATCTGGCGGCCGCGCGCAAGATCAGCGCGTTTGCCGTCGGCGATCCGCGCATCGCGACGGGGAGCGATACCTATTCGGCGCGGCAGGATCTCTCGCAGGACGTGCACCTCGAGGGTCTGCCGCTCGGCACCGTCGGCGGGATGCGTGCCAAACATACCTTCCCGGTTGACGGCGACTACGAGTTTCAGGTCAGGCTCTATCGCACGAACCTCAGCGCCATTCGCGGGCTCGAGGATCCACACGAACTCGAGCTCACACTTGACGAGGAGCCGATTCTTCGCGCGTCGATTGGCGGTGAGAAAGACCTGATCGGATTGCAGACCAATCCGACGGACACGTCCGACATGCTCGAGGCGACGCGGCTTCGCGTCCGCCGCACGGTGAAAGCCGGGCAACGCGACGTCGCCGCGGCATTTCTGGATGCCACGGCCCCGCTCTTCGAGACCAATCGTCTGCAGCGATTCATTCGAGACTTCTCGAATCCGTTCGATGCCGAGGGTGCGCCGCACGTGCAATCGATCACGGTGCAGGGCCCGTTCGGCGCGAAGACAGTGAGCGCGCCGCCCAGCCCGCGCGTGTTCATGTGCCGACCCGACGCCCGTAGAGGCGCGTCTTCAGACGCGCCTGACGTCCGTAGAGGCGGGTCTTCAG
>DATCXH010000471.1:0-8010 GCA_036565925.1 Vicinamibacterales bacterium | reverse complement strand
CGTCTCGCCGCGCGCGTCCCCCCACAGATACACGCCGGGCTGCTCGGGCAGGCGGGCGATCTGATCCTTGAGGTCGTGAACGGCCATGATCTACTATGACTGGTTCCTACTCGATGAACTCTCTGCACTCTAGCCAGCGATGACATTCACCGGCTTCATCGGAGCCGTGTGCATGTACCCGCTGCGCGCGATCATCAGCGCGAGCGTGGCGCTTGGCATCCACCCGAACGTCCTGACGCTCATCGGCGTGCTGATCAACGTCGTCGCGGCGATCGCGCTCGGCCGCGATCACTTTCTCGCCGCCGCCGTGATCATGATAGTGGCCAACATCTTCGATTTTATCGATGGCAAGGTGGCCTACATCACCAACACGATGTCGCAGTTCGGCGCCTTCTGGGACTCGACGCTCGACCGGTTCTCGGACATCGCGCTGTTCCTCGGCCTCATTTACCTCTACGCCACTCTCCGCCGCACCGACTACGTGATGGTCGCGGCGCTGGGACTGATGTTTTCGATCATGACCAGCTACGCGCGCGCACGCGCCGAGTCGTTGATCGAAAAGTGCAAGGTCGGGTTCATGGAACGGCCAGAACGTATCGTCCTGTTCATGATCGGCGCGTTTCCGTCCCCGATTCCGCCGTTCACGCCTCGCATGGCCGCCGTGCAGTGGGTAATTCTGATCCTGTCGATCGTGACGGTCGCCAACCGCATCCACTACACCTACCTGGTCCTGAACAAGAAACCGCTCCCGACCGGCTCGAACCCGATCACGAAGGTGTTCTGGCGCGGATTCTTCTGGCGCGATGAACGGGGCTCGCTGCCCTACGATCTCTGGGTGATCGCCATCCTCGCGTTCATCTGGCTGACGCCGCCCGACTGGCTGCGCGACCCGACGGCCTCCGGTATGGCCGTGTGGGAGTATCTGCGATAAGCGTCGATGAACGACTCTGATGGCGCACGGCAGTTGATCGAAGCCCTGCAGCCGTTCGGCCCGGTGCTGGCGATCAAACTGTACCGTTTGACGCTCGATCCCGCACCCCCGGTCCCGATACTCCCCTGCCTCGACCATGAGGCCATGCTGCACGAGACAGTGGCACCGCATGCCGCGGCCTACCTGCAGGATGCCTCGTCAGGGGATCTCCACGAACTGGTCTTCATTCCAGCCAACAAGCGCATCGAGGTGGATACAGTCTCGACATGGGGCGAGAACTCAGAGGCGTCACACGAGCGCCTGCTCGCGATGCTCGGCGAACGCTTTCGTGACTACAGCGTGCGGGTCAAAGGGCCATCGTGGTGGCGCGGCGAACGCCGCGTGGCGCATGCGTGCCGCGCTCAGGTGTCGCTGCGTGACGTCCTGCTGAGTCGTGACACCACCACTGTCAAAAGCCAGATCGATCGTCTGCAGACGATCGCGTCCTTGATGGAAAAGCACTCGCGGGCGGCGTCGTGGGGCGTGAGAACGATCACCGGCACTGTCCTGGCGGCCGCAGCATTCGTTCTCTTCGGCATCTTCGGGTTCTTGACGCCGACGCTCGGCGACACGGGCGTCACGTATCTGCGTTACGCCCTGATCACCCTGATCGGCGCGGTGTTTCTCTATTACGGCATGAAGGCGGTGCAACTCACCGAGATGTCGAACCGCGTCTGGAAGCGCACGGCGGAGTACAACCTGATTCTGTCGGAGCGCAAGCGTCTCGGCTTGTAGAAACGGATCTTCAGATCCGCAGCGCGGCACTCGACTGGTATTGGCGAGCAACACCAATGAGTTGCACCAGCAGTCTCCTTATCCGGCCTTGCGCTTCTTCGCACCGTTACCGGCGGCCTTGGCCTTCGCCGCGGGCTTTGCCGTCACCTTGGCCGTCTTCTTCTTGTCGCCGCTGACCGAATCGAGGCTGCGCCGCAGCGCTTCCATCAGATCGACGACCTTGGGTGGCTCCTGCACTTCGGGCGCGACGATCTCTTCGCCGGCGATCTTGGCGTCGATGATCTGACGCAGGCCTTCCCGATACTCGTCCTTGTAGTCTTTCAGATTCAGCTCACCCTCGAAAGTCGAGATCACTTGCTTGGCCAGCTTCATCTCTTCCGGCTTCACCTTCGCCGGCAGCGAGCTGAGCTCTTCGATTTGATCGATGCTGCGAATCTCGGCGTCGTGATGCAGCGTGTACATCACGAGGCCCTTCTTCTGCGGGCGAATGGCGACGAGATACTCGCGGCCGTAGAGCGCCACCTTGCCGATGCCTGCCTTCCCCGCCATGCCTTCGCGCATCACCGAGAATGCCGAGCCCGCCATCGGACCATCTGGCGCGAGGTAATACGCGCGGTCCACATAGATCGGATCGATCGACGTTTCGTCGGTGAATTGCTGGAGGTCGATCACGCGCGTGGACTCGACACGCACCTTCTGAATGTCTTCTTCCTCGACGATGACGTAATGGCCCTTCTCGTACTCGTAGCCCTTTGCCAGCTCCGCATTGGTCACCTCGCGTTCGCAGTGCGGACACCATCGCTTCTGCTGAATGCGCGTCTTACATTCGGCGTGCAGCTGGTTGAAGGAAATCGTGGCGGCGGATTCCGTCGCGGGATAAACGCGAACCGGAATTGTGACAAGGCTGACCTTCAGGTAGCCCTTCCAGGTAGGTCTGACTGCCATATATCAAACATTTTATCGGTGGAATGCCCTCCTCGGTTCACGGTCATATGGAATCACCTTCCTGCCGTGTGCCCAGGTTCAGACCGGCTCCGCCGATGTGAATATCGTGGGCTTTGACGCGGTCGAGGAGGACCCGACGGGCCTCTCCATATTGCGACCCGGGCACTTCCAGACGCCGGGCGATGCTCTTCCCGTGCGAAATGAGCATCAACGTCACTGTGCCTTCGTCCCGCCACGACACCGCCGAGATCTGTGACCACGGCATGAACCCGGTATCCGACCAGATGCCGTCCTGGTAGAAGCCGCGGGCGATACGCGTGGCGAACGGGAAGAGGCAGATGTAATAGATGAACATCATCGCTTCCCCGAACAGCGAGTAGACAGGTCGTCTCAGGAGGATTTCGGCGGCCAGCAACAGCCCAAGAATGACCCCGATCAGCAGACTCATCGCGTAGTACCGCGGCTTCGGCCGCGGCCACACCAACAAAGCCGAGCGCTTCGCGCGGTGATACCGCAGCAAGTCGGATCCCACCTTGAGGTTGGCCACGAGGAAGCCGACGCCGAAGACCAACAGCAGTCTCGGCGCCAGCCAGGCGAACCACGGAAGCAGGGCCTCGGAGTTCATCGAGCCGAATTGTCTCCAGGCGACTGTCTTACAAGTTGGATTCCGGAATCGCGGAAACGACGCTGACAGCCTCAGCCGCAGGATGCTCGCGCGTAAGCGTCGGGTCGAAACATCGCCGGCACCGCGCCTCGTACATGCCGTGCGCGCCGAGCAGCACACGGTCCTCGCTGGCCACAAGTCGCTGCGTGTGATTGGCCGGATTGCCACAGACCATGCAGATGGCGTGCGTCTTGGTGATGTATTCAGCGATCGCCAGCAGCTGTGGCATGGGCTCGAACGGCTTGCCGAGGTAATCCTGATCGAGCCCGGCCACGATCACGCGCATGCCGCGATCCGCCAGTGTGCTGCACACAGCCGGCAGATCCTGATCGAAGAACTGGCCTTCGTCGATTCCCACCACTTCCGTCTCGGGCTGAACCGCCTCGAGCAACTGACGCGACCCTTCAACCGCCCGCGATTCGATCCGCATCTCACCGTGCGAGACGATGTGATCTTCCGAGTAGCGGGTGTCCATCGACGGCTTGAAGATCTGGACCTTCTGACGCGCGATACGCGCACGGCGTAAGCGGCGAATCAGCTCTTCGCTCTTGCCGCTGAACATGCTCCCGACGATGACTTCAATCCAGCCCTGAACGGGCTGTCTGACGACGTCCATGGATCACGACCAATGCTCAATGACAGATGCTCGCTGACAACTGCCCAACGTTGGCGGGCGCGTTGGGCCTTGCGCATTGTGCATTGGGCTTTGTCCGATGTCTATGCCCGCGAGAGGTACTCGCCTGTTTCGGTGTTGACCCGAACCAGATCGCCATTGTTCACAAACGGCGGCACCTGCACGACCAGCCCCGTCTCGAGCGTTGCCGGCTTGACCTGCGCGCTGGCGGTCGCGCCCTTGATGCCGGGCGCGGTGTCCATCACTTTCAAGTCCACCGTCTGCGGCAACTCGATGCCGACCGGCTCTTCACCGTAGAACTCCACCTGTATGGTCATCTCCGACTTGAGGTAGTTGACCGAGTCGCCCAGCGCCTCGCTGGAGATGTGGATCTGCTCGTAGCTGGACGTATCCATGAAGTGATAGTCCTCGCCTTCGTGATACAGATACTGCATCTCGCGCTCGTCGAGCGTCGCGCGTTCAACGGAATCTTCCGAGCGCAGCTTCTGGTCGGACAATGACCCGTTGCGGATGTTCCGCAGCTTCACACGAACGAATCCGCGCAGGTTGCCGGGGGTCACGTGCATCACATCGAGGACCCGAAACAGGTTCCCATCGACGTTGATGAGCATCCCCTTCTTCAGACGGGTAGCTTGTAAAGAGGCCATATTTAAGTCAGTAGATCCTGGAGATCGTAGCATACGCAACAGCAGGAATCGGGGAATCAGGAATCAGACAGGATTCAGGGATCCCTGTTTCCTTCAGCGTGGTACGATCGCCGCAATGGCCTTTGCGCGCTGGGATCCGATTCGGGACCTGCTCGCCATCCAGCAGCGCCTGGATCGGTTTGCGCCCGGTCCGGCTGGTTGGACCCCACCCGTCGATCTGCTCGAGACGAGCGACGCGTACATCGTCATCGCGGAGTTGCCAGGCGTCGCGCGGGAGGACCTCACGATCTCGGTCCATGACGACGGCCGACTGACGCTGGCCGGCGTGCGCCGCGAGCGGGCCGGCGACCAATATCATCGCGTCGAACGCGGTCACGGCGCCTTCAGCCGGACGTTCCACCTGCCCATACCCGTGGACGGCGACCGCATCACTGCAGATCTTCGCGACGGCGTCTTGACCGTCACGTGCCCGAAGGCACCTGACGCAGCAGGCCGACGCATCCACATCACCACATAGACCACCACCATGTCTCGACGATTCACATCCGTCCTGGTTTTGCTGGCGTGCTTTGGTGCCGGCCTGCTCGTCGCCGGAAAGATTCGTGAAGCCACCGAAGCCGGCGCGCAGTCGCCGACATCAGCGCGGCCAGCTGTCACCACGCCTGGACCGGTCAGCAATGGCGGGACGCTTCCCGACTTCAGCCGCGTTGCCGAGCGCACCGTGCCCGCTGTCGTCAACATCTCGGCGACGCAGATCGTCCGTCGTCAGGTGCGCGACCCCTTCTTCAGTTTCTTCGGCGGCGCTGACGACTTTCTCGGATCGCGGCGTGGCGTCGAGAACAGTCTCGGCTCGGGTGTCATCGTCGGCAGCGACGGCTACATCCTCACCAACAACCACGTCGTCACGGGTGAGGCGCGGCCGCTGAGCATCGAGCAGCTCGATGTGACCGTCGCGCTCAGCGACAAACGCGAGGTTCCGGCGCAAGTGGTTGGCACCGATCCCGCGACTGATCTTGCGCTGCTCAAGATCAACGCGCGCGATCTCCCGACAATGCCGTGGGGCGATTCGTCGAAGCTGAAGGTCGCCGAGTGGGTACTCGCGATTGGGAATCCATATCAGCTCAATCAGACGGTGACCCTCGGCATCGTCTCAGCGCTGGGCCGTAACAATCTCGGCGTGTCGTCGTACGAAGATTTCATTCAGACTGATGCCGCGATCAATCCCGGCAACTCCGGGGGCGCGCTGGTGAACGGCCGCGGCGAGCTGGTGGGCATCAATACCGTCATCTTCAGTCAGAGCGGCGGCTATCAGGGGATCGGCTTCGCGGTCTCCAGCAATCTCGCCAAACGTGTCGTGACCGACCTGCAGCAGTACCAGGAGGTGCGGCGCGGCTCGATCGGAGCGGTTCAGATCGTCCCGATCACCACCCGCCTCGCCAATGAGCTGAAGCTGCCTGACACCAGGGGCGCGCTGGTCTACCAGCTCAGTCGGAATTCGTCGGCGGCGAAGGGTGGCCTGCAGCCAATCGATGTGATCGTGTCGTTCAACGGCACGCCGGTTGAGGACCCCGGACACTTTTCGCGTCTCATCTCTGATGCGCGGATCGGCAGCACCGCATCCATCGGTGTCATTCGTGAGGGGCGCCGCACTGATCTGAAGGTCGAGATCACCCGGCCCTCGTCCCGGTAGAATCGCCTCGCCGATGCCCTCGAACTGGCCCGAGCTGAGCCTCGCGCTGGCCCTCGCGCTCGTCGCCGCATACGCCGTCACGGCGTTTCTCACCAGGCGCATCGAACGCTGGTTGCGCGCGCTCGTTCCCGACGCGCGCGAGCGCATGCTCGTGGATAACCCGCTACCCGTCATTCGCGGGCTGGTCTTCTGCGTCACCGCCGCCATCGTGGCGATTCCCGCCCTGCGGTTTGCCGGCTACAAGCCGCTGTACTCGCGGAACCCTGAGGCGTTCACCGAGTGGCTGCTCGGCGCGGGCGTGCAGATCGCGTTCATTGCAGTCGCCGCCTACATCATCGTCCGCATCGGATCGACCGCCACTCGTCAGCTCGTACGCGACATGTCGGCCGGCACCGGTCTCGACGTCATCGAACGCACCAAACGGGCACAGACGATCGGCAAGCTCCTGCAGAACACGCTCGCCACCGTGGTTGTCGTCATCGCCGGACTCACTGCGCTGCGCCAGCTTGGCGTAGACATCACGCCGGCGTTGACCGGCGCAGGGATCGCCGGGCTTGCGGTCGGCTTTGGTGCACAGACACTGGTGCGTGACGTCATCTCAGGGTTTTTCCTCATCCTCGAGGATCAGGTCCGCGTCGGCGACGTCGCCGTCGTCAATGGGACCGGTGGATTGGTCGAGTCAGTGAACCTGCGGACGATCGTGTTGCGCGACGAGGAAGGCACCGTGCACGTCTTCCCCAATGGCGAGGTGAAGACGCTGGCGAACAAGTCCAAGGACTTCGCCTACTACGTGATCACCATTGGCGTGCTCTACGACGAGGATCCCGACCGTGTGGCCGAAGCCATGAAGGCCGCCGCCGATTCAATGCTCACCGACCCCGAGTTCCGCATCCACATCCTCGAGGCGCTCGAGATCTTGGGCATCGACGCGTTCGAGCCGACGCAACTGGTGTTGAAGGCGCGCATCAAGACGGTGCCACAGAAGCAGTGGCTGGTCGGTCGTGAACTGCGAAAGCGGATTGCGAGGATATTCCGCCAGCGGGAGATCAGGATGCCGGGGATACCGGTGATTCACGTCGCGGCACCCCCGCCGAAGCCGTAATAACGTCCGGCTGCCGCCTACGCCCGAGCCTACGGCGGCCAGGAAAGCTGGACACTACACCTACACCGGACCTACACCCCGTGCCCGTAGCCTGACTCGTGAATCGGGTGATGCACGGCTGATGACGGCGTATCGAACGGATCGATCGCGTCATGATGCGCAGCGGACGCCGGATGCTCCGAGCGGAGCGCGCCAATTGCCGCACGAACGTCGTGGTCGGTCAGCACTTTCCGATCGTCGGCAATCGCCATCAGCGTGCGATACACCTCAATCAGCTCGGTACCTTCCACAGTGAAGCCGAGATCGGCACAGCGACGCTGGACCGCGTGACGGCCTGAGTGCTTGCCGAGCACGAGCGGATTCCACGGCGCGCCCACATCCTCGGCGCGCATGATCTCGTAGGTGCGGCGATCCTTGAGCATGCCGTCCTGGTGGATCCCAGCTTCGTGCGCGAACGCGTTGCGTCCGACGACGGCCTTGTTCACCTGGACGCCCTGGCCAGTGAGCTTCGACAGCATCTCGCTGGTCGGATAGATCTGCTTGCTGTCGATGCTCGTGGTGAACGGCATCCGATCGGAGCGAATCCTCATCGCCATCACGATCTCTTCGAGCGCAGCGTTGCC
>DATCXH010000408.1:0-3244 GCA_036565925.1 Vicinamibacterales bacterium | reverse complement strand
CGGGGTCGATCACCGCCAGGCCTGGATTGGTATGCGTCATCACGATCAGGCGCTTGCCGTCAGGAGACACGGCGATGCCCTCGGTGCCACCGGGTACGTCGATCTTCGTCGCGACCGTGCCGGTCTTCAGATCAACGACGGTGATGAACGGGTCGTTCTTGTTGGTGGCGTAGATCTTCGAGCCGTTGGGGAGAATCCCGATCCAGTGCGTCGTGCCGCCGGTGTCGATCGCTTTCGTCACCTTACGCGCCTTCGGGTCGATGACGAGCAGCTTGTGATCGAGATCGCTCGCGACGTAGATGGTGCCATCGGGTCCGATCTGAATCCCGTGCGGCGCGCGATATGGCGAGACGTCGATCGAGCCGACGACCTTCGCGCTCTCCATGTCCACGATCGCAACTTCATGGCCCGGATTTGGATTGCGTCCGAAGATCCCGTCGCCGTACAGCGGCACGTAGGCGGTCTTGCGATCGGGTGTCAGCACGAAGTCGTGCGGCCGCGTCGCGACTGCGACGCTCGATCGCTCCTTGTACGTCGCTGGATCGAAGAAGCGGATCGTGCCGCCCATTTTGTCGATCAGCAGCAGCCCGCGCGTGCCGGTTGGATGATTCGCGTCAGCCATCAGCGCAGCCGACTGAGCCAGGGCCCCGAGCATCGCAACGGCAAAGAGCTTCTTCATCTCGTTTTCTCCCGGGCCTGATTCTGACACGGCTCCGGCTAAAGCCGGACACTACACGCGGGCTATACTCGGCCACGAAACAGGTGGACCGAGCCCTCGACCGAATTCTCGATCTCTACGACGCAGAAGCAGCGCTCGAACGCGCGTCCACCATCCCTGCGCCTTGGTACACAGATCCCCGCGTGCTGGAACTCGAACTCCGCACCGTGTTCCGTCGAAACTGGCAGTACGCCGGCCGTCTCGATCAGCTTCAGGCACCCGGTCATTACGTTGCCAGCGAGCTTCCCGGCGGCGAGCCGGTTGTTGTCGTTCGCGGTCAGGACGAGCAGCTCCGAGGGTTCTTCAATGTGTGTCGTCACCATGCCGCCGCAGTGGTGACCGATGCAGAGGGCCGTGCACGCCAGTTCAGATGTCCGTATCACGGCTGGACGTACGCACTCGATGGTGAGCTGAAGGGCACGCCGGACTTTGCCGGCGTGTGCGACTTCGATCGCTCCGCGAACGGTTTGGTGCAGCTTGATTGCGCCGCCTGCGCAACATGGGCGTTCGTCAAAGCAGATTCCGGGGGACCATCAATCGAGCAATTCGTTGGAGTCGCTCTGGTGCGTCAACTTGATGCGCTCGATCTCCCACGCCTCCGCTGGATGGAACGCCGCCGCTACACCCTCGGCTGCAATTGGAAGGTATTCGTCGACAACTACCTCGATGGCGGCTACCACGTGCCGCATCTGCATAAGGGTCTCGACAGCGTTCTCGACTACAGCGACTACACCATCACGAACGGCGCGCGGTACTGCCTGCAGTCGAGTCCCATGGTGAGCGACGACGGATCGGACGAGCGGACGAAAGCGGTGCGCCAGGGCGAACGGGCGTACTACTACTGGATTTATCCGAACCTCATGATCAACTGCTACGGCCAGACGATGGACACCAACCTGGTGATCCCGCGCGGTGTCGATCGCACCGAAGTGATCTTTGACTTCTACTTTGCGGATACCTCGGAGTCAGCGCGTGCGGCCAACATGGAAAGCATCGCGGTGAGCGAGCAGATTCAGCAGGAAGACGTCGCGATCTGCGAGTCGGTGCAGCGGGGACTGCAGTCGCGCGCGTACGGCGCCGGTCGCCTGTCGGTGCGACGCGAAGCCGGTGAGCACCTGTTTCATCGTCTGCTGGCGCGGGACCTCAGGCAGGGATGACAAGCGCCACTGTGGCCCGAGCGACGTCGCGAAGGCTGTTACCAGTTCTCGGGCTTGGCTTCGGCTTGGCCGTCACCGTCGGCAACGCGATCGGCGCTGGAATTCTGCGCGCACCTGGCGAGGTCGCCGGTCATCTGCCTGTGACCTGGCTCTATCTCGCTGCATGGGTACTCGGAGGGCTCTACGCGCTTCTCGGTGCGATACAGCTCGCCGAACTGGGCGCGATGATCCCGCGTTCGGGTGGCCAGTACGTGTTTTCACGGTACGCGCTCGGCGAGTATCCAGGCTTCATCGTCGGATGGAGCGACTGGATCTCCACCGCCGGAACCGCGGCAGCTGTCTCCATCGTGATCGGAGAGTTCTCGGTCGCGCTGTTTCCGGGTCTCGCTGTCACTGCGACGACGATCGCGACGACGGTCATCGTCGTGTTTGCCGTTGCACAGTGGCGGGGGATCAGGTGGGGTAGTGCGATACAGAACACCACCAGCCTGTTGAAGACCCTGGCGTTCCTCGCCTTGGCGTTCGCGGCGTTTGCCGTCGGCGGCGTGCGCGCC
Source organism: Vicinamibacterales bacterium (assembly GCA_036565925.1). Lineage (GTDB taxonomy): Bacteria > Acidobacteriota > Vicinamibacteria > Vicinamibacterales > UBA2999 > Gp6-AA40. The sequence continues at coordinate 815 of DATCXH010000408.1, read as the reverse complement.
CCCATTGAATCAAGCCCTCTGGCTCCGGGCGGACTTGCGATCGCTGCCGCATTCGTGCTGTCACTGCAGGCCGTGATCTACACTTACGACGGCTGGTCGGCGACGAGCTATTTCTGCGAAGAGGTCGAGAATCCAGGCCGCGATATCCCGCGATCGATGATCGGCGGCGTTCTGTCGGTGATCGCCATCTATCTGCTGGTGAATATGGCGTTGCTCGCGGTGCTTCCCGTGTCGGGTATCGCCGGACAAGCCTTTGCGGCTGGCGCGGTTGCGAACGTGATTTTTGGTGCGTGGGGCGATCCGGTCTTCCGCGGTCTCACCATCGTCTCGATGCTGAGCGCGCTCAATTCGAATCACCTGATGGCGAGCCGCGTCTTGTTCGCGATGAGCCGAGACGGCCTGGTGACGAGCCGTGCCGCCATCGTGAACGAGGGTGGCACGCCGACGACGGCGCTGCTGGCGAGCACGACCGTTGCGGTGATCTTCGTGCTGTTCGGGCGGACGTTCGAACGAGTGATTACGGTGCTCGCGTTCTTCTTCGTCGCCAACTACGCGTTGTCGTTCATCTCGGTGTTCGTGCTGCGCAAACGAGAGCCGGAGAAGCCACGGCCGTATCGCGCATGGGGATATCCGTGGACGACAGCGACTGCGCTGCTCGGCTCGATTGCGTTTCTGGTGGGCGCGATTGTGAGTGACACGGCGAATAGTCTGATCGCGCTGGTCGCACTCGCAGCGAGCTATCCGGCGTTTCGCGTCTTTCGAAGGCGGGTGTAACCAGCCTCCGCTCTTCGGTCTCCGGCGGTCCGCCGTAGCCC
>DATCXH010000560.1:0-3661 GCA_036565925.1 Vicinamibacterales bacterium | reverse complement strand
GAGCAGGCCGCTGTGCGTCTTGCGCAGCACACGTAGTGCTCGCTCGGGGTCGGCTTCACCCGTCAGCGTGCGCGGAATGTGCTCGGCGAAGATTGGCACGGTTACCGATGCGATGAGTTCGCGTGTGCGGTCGCTGACCTGATCGATGTCGCTTGTCACCGGGATCCCGGCGTTGCACGCGATGCGCGCAGCAACGATCGACGCCTCCACATCGACATCATCGACGTGCAACAGTCTGGCGGCCTCGATCGTCTCGCGCGGGATCTCGCCAGGCGTCAGCGCCAATCGTGCATCGCGCTCCCACAGCACCGTTCGATCCCCTGTCGGTTCGCTGACCAGCACCGTCGCGCGCCGATGGCGGACCGCCCGCTGCACCAGCAGCGAGGTATCCACGCCGCGATCGTTGAGCGTCTTGCACAATCCGTGAACGTCGTCATCGTTGCCCATCGTGCCGAGAAGGGCCGCGCGCAGCCCGAACGTTGCACATGTGGCCAGTGTTGTCGCGACCTGCCCACCGTAGCGGATTTGCCTCGAGCGGATCGGCAGCTTCACGTTCGGGGCGAGCACGCCTGGCAGGCGAACGACCTCGTCGATCGAGCTCTCGCCGATGCCAATGACGTCCCAATGAGGCGGCTGCACGGTTACACTCTACAGAGGAATCGCGGATGGGAATCAGGAATCAGTCTGATTCCCGATTCCTGACTCCTGATTCCTATTTCCGTCCATCGGCACGGGTGGTTGTGCATCACAGTCTGTTCTTCCTCGATGCACCGGCGCAGCGCGCCAGCGAGACGAGGAGGACCCACTCATCGCGCACGCTGAGCTCGCGCACGCTACAGCGTAAGCTGGTAGAGCGCGATCGCCGCAGCCGTCGCGACGTTCAGAGAATCGACGGTGGTCATCATCGGAATGCGCGCGCGATGCGTGCATGCGTCGAGCACCGCGTCGCTGAGGCCATCACCTTCGTGACCAACCACCACGAGTACCCGACGTGGCGACACCTCCGAGGCAATCTCGCGTAGCGAGGGAGCCGACGCCGCCGGCGTCATCGCCATCACCGCCCATCCGTCGCGTGCCAAGTCGCGGAGCGCTTCCGGCCATGGATCGGTCCGCGCAAACGGTATCGACAGCGCCGCTCCCATCGACGTTCGAATGGCTTTGCGATAGAGCGGGTCGGTGCAGGTGCGTTCGAGCAGCACTGCATCCACACCAAACGCCGCGGCGCTTCTGAACACCGAGCCGACGTTGTCGGCGTTGGCGATTCGGTCCAGCGCGATCGCTCGTCGCGCGCCACGCATCACGTCGCGCCAGTCGCCAGGATGCGGACGTTCCGCGATCGCCAGACATCCGCGATGGATATTGAACCCGGTAATCTCGTTGATGACCGCTTGCGGAACGAGGTAGACCGGCAGGTCCTCACGGGTGGTGAGTACGTCCCGCAGTGGGACGAGAGCGGCGTCGTTCACCATCACCGATCGCACAGAGAACCGTTGCCCCTCGATCAACCGTCTAACCACCATCCGTCCTTCAGCCACGAACAGGCCGTTCTGGATGAGCAGGTCCGGATCGGGCACGTTGCGGTAGGGGGCGATGCGCGAATCGCCGGGATCGTCGACGCGGATGATCGGCACGCAGCATCGTAAGAGGACCCCAAGTCATTTCCCTAATTGCTGGGACGAATGCTGGGACGAAAGACGGTTTGCAGGTGACGAATGGCGGCAATGAATGTTTAACGGCGCCGATCCCGTTGATAAACCAGTGTTACGCCTGCACTCGGACCCACGTCAGGTGCTTGACGAGGGCTCGGGCTCGGCCGATATTTCACTCATGGATTGGCCCTCGCGGCGCATCAGCCTGTTCCGGATTTTCGCGGTCGCGACGGCGTTCGGGATCTTCTCGGGTCTGCAGGCCTACAACTACATCACGCTCTTCACCGACCGGAAGCAGCCGTTCCACATTCTGCTCGCGCTGAACATCACCTATTGGTACGCCTGGGCAGTGCTCGTGCCGGGCATGCTGTGGATGGCGTGGCGCTATCGCTTCGGCCGGCACACGTGGAAGCGGGCGGCCGCGATGCACGCCGGCGGCGTTGTCGTGTTCACGCTCGCGCATGCCGCGCTCGCTGTCACATGCCGCGTGCTGATCATGAAGGCGTTCGCCGGTCGCGACGTCTCGTGGTGGATGTACTTCCAGGAGCTGTTCTTCCTGAACTTCGACTGGGAGATGATGACCTACTGGGCGGTCGTCGGGCTCAGTCACGCGCTCGACTTCCACCGCGAGTCGCAGGAACGCGAGCTCACCGCCGCGCAGTTGCACACGCGACTTGCCGAAGCCAACCTGCAGGCGCTGCAGCGCCAACTGCATCCGCACTTTCTGTTCAACACGCTGAACACGATCTCGGCGCTGATGCATCGTGATACCGAGGCCGCTGACGCCATGCTCGAGCGGCTCAGCGATCTGCTCCGGCTCACGCTCGATCGTGTCGGCACGCAACATGTCTCGCTCAAGGACGAGCTCGATTTCCTGCGCAAGTATCTCGAGATCGAGAAGACCCGATTTGGCGATCGGCTCCAGGTGCACATGGAGGTCGATCTCGACACGCTGGATGCCGCTGTGCCCAATCTCGTCCTGCAGCCGCTCGTCGAGAACGCGCTGCGCCACGGCATCGGACCGAAGCTCGGCGGCGGACGTGTAGACATCATCGCGCGTCGTGACGGTCAGGACCTGCGGCTCGAAGTCCGCGACAACGGCGTCGGCCTCACCAACGATGCGTTCCACAAAGGCGTCGGCCTGACCAATACCAGGTCACGTCTCGAACATCTCTACGGCGACCGCTATCGCTTCGAATGCCAGACGCCGCCCGGCGGCGGGTTGCTGGTGACGGTCGTCATTCCCTTCAGCGCCGAGGGCACGGGACAATCGCTGGCGCTTGGGTCCGAGCGATCCGACATGGAGAGCGTGGCGTGAACAAGATTCGAGCCCTGGTTGTGGACGATGAGCCCATTGCGCGGGAGCGTGTGCTGTCCCTGCTGCAGCAGGAAGAAGACGTGGAAGTGATCGGCGAGTGTGGCGACGGACCACAGGCGGTCTCGGCAATCCAGCATCACACGCCGGACCTGATCTTCCTCGACGTGCAGATGCCGGGTCTCGACGCGTTCGGCGTCATCCAGGCAATCGGCGCCGAGCGCATGCCGACCGTGATCTTCATCACCGCCTACGACGAGTACGCGCTCCGCGCGTTCGAGGTCCACGCGCTCGACTATCTCCTCAAGCCGTTCGGCCGCGAACGATTTCGCGAGACGCTCAAGCACGCACGAGCATCGCTCGAACGTCGTCGTGCCGGCGATCTCGGCCGACGCCTGCTCGCCCTCGTCAACGACATCAAGCCCGAAGCGCCGAAGCTCGATCGGCTCGTCGTGAAGTCAGGCGGCCGTGTGTTCTTTCTCCGCACCGACGATCTCGACTGGATCGAAGCGGCCGGCAACTACGTCCGCCTGCACCTCGGTGAAGAAGCGCATCTCTTCCGCGAGACGATGACGCGCATGGAAGCGCGGCTCGACACACGCCGGTTCGTTCGCATCCACCGCTCCCGCATCGTCAACACCGAGCGCATCAAAGAACTGCAGCCCTGGTTCAACGGCGAGTACGTCGTCGTCCTGCG
>DATCXH010000109.1:0-8844 GCA_036565925.1 Vicinamibacterales bacterium | reverse complement strand
GTCGTCGGTGTCGTAGGTGGTCAGGATGATCACGCGTGCACGTGGATCGCGCTCGCGCAGTCGCTGCACCACTTCAACGCCTTCCATGACCGGCATGCGCAGATCGAGCAGCGTCACATCGGGACGATGCCGGTCGTACGCATCGAGCGCCTCCACGCCGTTGCCGGCCTCGGCGACGACGCGCAGATCGGATTCCTGATTGATGATGTTGGCGACACCGGTCCTGAGCAGGGCGTGATCGTCCACGAGCAAAACGCTGGCCTGTTTGACCGCGGCGCTTGTCCCGCCGTAGCCGAGCGAACGCGTATCAGTTGATGGCATAGACCTGTGTCGGCAGAGACGAGGGCTCCCACGCGAGCACGACCTCCGTGCCGCTGCGCGGTGCCGTGACGATCGTCAGTGATGCGCCGATGCGATCGGCGCGTTCCTGCATGCTGGTCAGCCCGAATCCTGACGTCGGCCGCTCACGCGGAATGCCGCGGCCATCATCGGCCACCGACAGCCGCAGACCAAGCGAATTGACCGTCGAGGCTTTGATCGTGATACGTCGTGCGCGCGCATGGCGAACGGCATTGCTCAAGGCTTCTTGCACGATGCTGATGATCTCGCGCTCCACGCCGTCGCCGAATCGCGGGAGCTCGTCCAGCTGCACGTCGATCGGGACCCCGGTCGTACGTTGTCCGAGATCGGCGAGCCGCTTGATCGCCCGGCCGACGTCCTCGGCGGTGCCGACGTTCGGACGCAGCGTGCCGACCGATCGCCGTGCTTCGGTGAGATGCGTCCGCGCCAGATCAACCGCAGTCTCGATGCTGCGTGCCACTGACGGCGGCAGCGTGCAGGCTTCGCGCTGTGCGCCCTGCAACTGCATCAGGATCGCGGCGAAGCCCTGCGCGAGGTTGTCGTGAATGTCACGTGCAAGGCGATTGCGCTCCTCGAGGATCGCTTTACGGCGCTCCTCCACGCGCTTCTGTTCAACAACTCGACTGTGATGCAGCGCGAGCGCCGCCTGCCTGGCAATCGCTTCAATCAACGCGATGCGCCACCACTGTCCCTCGCCGCAGTCGTTCGCCTCGCGGGTGCACAGCGTGATCCATCCGAGGTTCTTGTCGCTGACCAGGAGGGGCGCGACGAGCGTGACACTGAGTCCCTCGTGACGGAAGAAGTCGCGCAGGCTCGCCGGCATTCGTTCATCGTCGATGCTGTAGTCAATGGTCTGATGCCAGCCAGGCTGGAACGAAAACAGATGATTGGCAAATGTTTGACGAGGGAACTCTGTGATCTTCGTCTTCCAGTCAGGGCTGCTGGGCGAGAACACCTGGCCGTCGAGTTGTGCCATCCACACGTCACAGCCCTTCTGGTCTTCGTCAATGAGCCAGACGCTGACTTTGTGGCTCTCGCCTTCTTCGGCGAGCGTGTTCATGAGGGCGCGAAAGAAGGCTTCGATGTCGGGCTCGCGCACCAGGAGATCGACGGCGTACTTCACCACGTTGGTCTGAATGTTCGCCATCGCCTGAGCGCGGCGCCGTTCGAGATTCTCGCGCCGGAGCGCCGCGCGTAGTTCCTCAACGTCGCGCCCGTCAACGCCCGCTACGCTCGCCTCGCATTCGCCGCAGACGACAAGATCGGTGTCCATCGGTTCACCCTTCATGCCTCTTTATTATCGAGCAGGTGAGGCCCCGCCGCCGATGGCCCGCATGGCCGAGTGTCACATCGTCCAAAAGTTGTAGTCCTTCCTGTGTAAGACGTCGGTCCTGCACCTGAGGCGCAAGCGCGAGGCCGATCTGCGGCCACTGCCCGATTGTTTGGGGCTGCCTGCGAGCGCCAGACTGCACATCGTATGACTCACTCTCACAGTGTTCTTCGGCGTGGCCGGCACCTCGCGGCGCCACTCGCCGTTCTCGTTCTCGCGGCCGGCTGCGTGCAGACATCGGCGCAGCCTGGCCCGCCCCCGCCGCCACAGGTCACCGTGGCCAGCGTCATCGAACGCGATGTGACCGAATGGGATGAATTCACCGGACGGTTGCAGGCGGTCGATTCCGTCGAGGTTCGCCCGCGCGTCTCCGGTCTCATTGCCGCGGTGCGGTTCCAGGAAGGTGCCATTGTCCGACGCGGCGATCCGCTCTTCGAGATCGATCCGCGTCCGTTCCAGGCCGAAGTGGATCGTCTTCGTGCCGAGCTGAATCGAGCCCGCGCAACGAATCAGCGTGCGGCGTCCGAACTCCAGACCGCCGAGAAGCTGCGCACCGAGAACGCTATCGCGAAAGAAGAGCACGATCGACGTGCGGCGTTCGCGCAGGAATCAACGGCGCAAGCGGCCGCCGTCGAAGCCGCGCTTCGTGCAGCGGAGCTGAACCTCGAGTTCACGAAAGTCACGTCGCCAATCGACGGCCGTGTCGGCCGCGCGATTGTGACCGAAGGCAATCTGGTGTCGAGCGGACCGGGCGAAGCCACACTGCTCACGACCGTCGTCTCGCTCGATCCGGTCTACGCGTACTTCGATGCCGACGAGCAGATCTTCCTGAAGTACTCGGCGGCAGGCGGTCCGAACGGGTCGGCCGGTCGAAAAGGATCGGCCCTGCGAAGCGCGGAACTGCCGATTCGCATGGCGCTCGCGAATGACGAGAGCTTCCCGAGGCAGGGTCGCCTGGATTTCATCGACAACCAGCTCGATGGCGCGACCGGCACGATCCGCGGACGCGCGGTCTTCCGCAACAGCGACGGTCAGCTCACGCCGGGGTTGTTCGTGCGGCTACGTCTCGCGGGTACTGCCTCGTATCGCGGTCTTCTGATTCAAGACCGCGCCGTTGGTACCGATCTCAGTAAGAAGTTCGTCTACGTCGTCGGACCGAAGAACGAGATTCAGTACCGCAGCGTGACGCTGGGACCGATCGTCGATGGTCTTCGCGTCGTGCGCGACGGTCTCGAAGCCGGCGAGTCGGTCGTCGTGAATGGGCTTCAGCGCGTTCGTCCAGGAGTGCAGGTCACTCCCGTCGTCGAGGCGACGGATCACTCGTCATGAGATTCTCCAAGTTCTTCGTCGATCGGCCGATCTTTGCGGCGGTGCTCTCACTCGTGATCGTCGTGGCCGGCGCGATCGCGCTGTTCCAGTTGCCGATCAGCGAGTACCCGCAAGTCGTGCCGCCAACGGTGGTCGTGCGCGCGACCTACCCAGGTGCGAATCCGAAGGTCATCGGCGAGACGGTTGCGTCGCCGCTCGAGCAGCAGATCAACGGCATCGAGGACATGCTCTACATGTTCTCGCAGGCGACATCCGACGGACGGATGCAGCTGACGATCACCTTCGCGCTCGGCACCGACCTCGATAACGCGCAGGTCCAGGTGCAGAACCGCGTCGCGCAGGCGCTGCCGCGCCTGCCCTCCGAAGTGCAGCGCATCGGCGTGGTGACCGAAAAGTCCACGCCCGACTTCATCATGGTCGTGCACCTGGTCTCGCCGAGCGGTCGGTACGACCAGCTGTATCTCTCGAACTACGCCAACCTGCGCGTGAAAGACGAACTCACGCGTATCAGCGGCGTGGGCAGTGCACAGGTGTTCGGTGCAGGCGAGTACAGCATGCGGATCTGGCTCGAGCCAGATCGACTCGCGTCGCGGCGTCTGACGACATCGGACGTCATCCGCGCGATCCGTGAGCAGAACGTGCAGGTGGCGGCCGGTGTGCTCGGCGCGCAGCCTGCGCCGGTAGACACCACGTTCCAGCTCTCGGTCAACACACGTGGACGCCTGACGACCGAAGACGAGTTCGCCGACATCGTCGTCCGTGCGACGCCGGATGGACAGATCACGCGCGTGCGCGACGTCGGACGCGTCGAGCTAGGGGCCAATCAGTACGCGCTGCGCAGCCTGCTCGATAACCAGCAGGCCGTCGCGATTGGCATCTTCCAGCGGCCAGGCACCAACGCCATCGAGGCGTCGAACCAGGTGCGCCAGACGATGGAGCGGCTGAAGCAGGACTTTCCGGAGGGCGTCGATTACAAGATCGTCTACGACCCCACGGTCTTCGTCCGCAACTCGATCGAAGCGGTCGTCGAAACGCTGTTCGAGGCGATTCTGCTCGTGGTCATCGTCGTCATGGTCTTCCTGCAGACCTGGCGCGCGTCAGTCATCCCGCTCGTCGCCGTGCCGGTATCGCTCATCGGCACGTTCGCCGTGATGCTGATGATGGGCTTCTCACTCAACACGCTGTCGCTCTTCGGCCTCGTCCTGTCGATAGGCATCGTCGTTGACGATGCCATCGTCGTCGTCGAGAACGTCGAGCGGCACATCGAGCTCGGGTTGCCGCCACTCGAAGCCACGCGTAAGGCGATGGAAGAAGTGTCGGGTCCGATCATCGCGATTGCGCTCGTCCTCTGCGCGGTCTTCGTGCCAACGGCGTTCGTGAGCGGTTTGACCGGACAGTTCTACCGGCAGTTCGCGCTGACGATCGCGATCTCGACGGTCATCTCGGCGTTCAACTCGCTGACGCTCAGCCCGGCACTCGCGTCGCGCCTGCTCAAACCGCGAGAGGCGTCGCGCGACATCGTGCAGCGCACGGCCGATCGTCTGTTCGGGTGGTTCTTCCGGGCCTTCAACCGGTTCTTCTCTCGTGGCTCGAACGCCTACAGCGCTGGTGTGGGACGCGTGCTGCGCTTCTCCGCGGTCGCAATCGTGCTCTATGTCGGCCTCATCGGTCTGACGACGGCGGGGTTTGCGCGCGTGCCGCCGGGCTTCGTACCGACGCAGGACAAGGAGTATCTCGTTGCCTTTGCGCAGTTGCCTGACGGCTCAACGCTCGATCGCACCGATGCCGTCATTCGCAAGATGTCGTCGATCGCGCTCAAGCATCCGGGTGTCCTCAGCTCAGTGGCGTTTCCGGGCCTGTCGATTAACGGCTTCGTCAACGCGCCGAATGCGGGCATCGCCTTCGTCGTCTTGAAGCCGGCGGAAGAGCGCACGAGTCGTGATCTGAGAGCTGACGCCATCGTGCAGCAGCTCAATGGTCAGTTCTTCGGTGAGATCCAGGAAGCCGTCGTCGCGATCTTCCCGCCGCCACCCGTGCAGGGTCTGGGGCAAGTTGGCGGTTTCAAGCTCTATGTCGAGGATCGCGCCGGCACGGGCTTCGAAGATCTCTACGCGCAGCTCCAGAACGGCATCGCCAAGGCACAGAAACAGCCGTCGTTGGCCGGGTTGTTTTCGAGCTTTCAGGTCAGCGTGCCGCAGATTCAGGCCGACGTCGATCGCGAACGCGTGAAGAGCTACGGCGTGGAGCTGACCGACGTCTTCGAGACGCTGCAGGTCTACCTCGGCTCGCTCTACATCAACGACTTCAACCGCTTCGGACGCACGTATCAGGTCAACGCGCAGGCGGAATCGAGGTTCCGTCTGCAGCCGGAGCAGATCCGTCGTCTCGAGACGCGCAACGCGCGAGGCGACATGGTGCCACTGGGATCGCTGGTGAAGGTGTCACGCAGCTACGGTCCCGACCAGGTGATGCACTACAACGGCTATCCGGCCGCGGAGATCAATGGCGGCCCGGCCCCGGGATTCAGCTCGGGGCAAGCGCAGGCCGCGATTGCCGACACGCTGCGCGCCGAACTGCCACCGGGCATGGGCTTCGAGTGGACGGAGCTCGCCTATCAGGAGCTGCTCGCAGGCAACACGATGCTGCTGATATTCCCGCTCTGTGTGCTGCTCGTCTATGTCGTCCTCGCGGCGCAGTACGAGAGCTGGACGCTGCCGCTGTCAGTGATCCTCATCGTTCCGATGACGTTGTTCTCGGCGATCGCCGGTGTCTGGCTGACCGGCGGCGACAACAACGTGTTCACGCAAATCAGCTTCCTCGTGCTCGCCGGGCTCGCGTGCAAGAACGCGATCCTCATCGTCGAGTTCGCGAAGCAGCGCGAGGAAGAAGGGGAGTCGACGCTCGACGCCATCCTGGCAGCCTGCCGCATCCGTCTGCGCCCGATTCTGATGACGTCGATGGCTTTCATCATGGGCGTTGTGCCGCTGGTGTTCTCGTCGGGCGCCGGCTTCGAGATCCGTCAGGCAATGGGCATCGCGGTGTTCGCCGGCATGCTCGGCGTGACGCTATTCGGTCTGTTCCTGACGCCGGTGTTCTACGTCGTCATCACCAGGCTCACACATCGTCACGCGCACGTCCGTAGAGGCGGCTCTTTGGAGCCGCCTGCACCGGTTCTTCCGGTTGCGGCACCGGCGGAGGGGAACTAATCATGCGTCCCATCTTTAGCCGCGGTTTGAAGACCGCGCTCTTCGGAGTTCTGATTGTCACTGCCGCGGCGTGCGGCGTGCGACGGCCGTATGTCGCGCCGAACGTTCCGCCAGCGGCGCTGAGCCACGTGGACACGGCGTTGACGGTAGAGCAGCCGTTCGATCCGCGCTGGTGGCAGCAGTTCGAGGATCCAGTCCTCGACGATCTGGTCGGGCGAGCACTGGCGGCTAACCACGATGTGCGAATGGCCGTTGCCCGGGTCGATCAAGCGCGCGCCTTCTTCGACGATGTCGCGCTCGATCGATTTCCAACGGCCGTAGTCGGCGCGAGCGTCGATCGAAGGGATCAGGCGATTCCTGGCTTCTCGGAACGACCCCGTCCCATCACGACGTATCGCGCCGGCTTCGATGCGTTCTGGGAGATCGACGTGTTCGGACGCGTCCGCTCGCAGGTGCAAGCGGCGAAGGCGAACGCCGAGAGCTTCGAGGCAGACGTAGACGACGTGCGAGTGAGCGTGGCCGCCGAAGTGGCACGCAATTACTTCGAGCTGCGTGGTCTCCAGCAGCAACTCGCCGTGGCGGAGCGCAGTCTGCTCAACCAGCGCGAGACGTTGCGGCTCACACAGGTCCGGCGTGATGCCGGCATCGGCGAGGAACAGGATGTCGCCAGCGCCGCGGCGCGCGTCGCGGCGATTGACGCCAGCATTCCGCCGATCCGAAGCGCGATCGCGCAGCGAGAACATCATCTCGCAGTGTTGATCGGCGTGCGGCCGGGAGCACTCGGCGCCGATCTCACTCCGCGTGCGTATCCACCGCTGACCAAGGCATTGGCCATCGGCGAGCCGGGATCGCTCCTGAGACGACGGCCCGACGTGCGCGCAGCGGAACGACGACTCGCGTCGGCGACCGGGCGCGAAGGCGTGGCAGCGGCCGAACTCTTTCCGCAGATCAGCATCAGCGGATTTCTCGGTCTGCTCGCTGGTCGCGGCAGCAGCTTCTTCAACGCCTCCGAGTCGCGTGCCTGGGCGGTGACGCCGGCGCTCAGCTGGGCGGCGTTCGACATCGGCAGCGCCCGCGCGCGTCTCCGCGGTGCGGAAGGCGCGACGCGTGAATCGGTCGCCGAATACGAGCAGGTCGTCCTGCGCGCGATCGAGGAGACCGAGAACGCGCTTGTGAATTATCGCGAAGAGCAAGAGCGGCTCGTGCGCCTGGCGGACCAGGCACGCGAGAGCACGCGCGCGGCGACGATTGCGCGAACGCGATATCAGGCCGGCGTCGTCGATTTTCTTGCGCTCCTCGACGCTGAGCGCACACAGCTGCAGGCAGAAGACGCCGTAGCACAGGCCGAGGCCGGCGTCTTCACGAGCGTCATCGCTCTCTATAAGGCTCTCGGCGGAATCCCCATCTCGTAACGAGCGGGTCCGGTCAATGCCGGACGTGTGTGTCCGGCTTTAGTCGGACGTTTATCGGAGGTAGTCATGTCACGTTGGTTCGCAGTACTCGCACTCATCTCACTCGTTGGCGTCGATCGTGCGCAGGCTCAGACACGGGAGCCGGTTCCTGGTCCTGGCACGTTCGAGGTCACTATTTTTCCTGGCGGCGCGACGTTCTTCACCGAAGCGAGCGACAGCAACAGTCCGAGCTTCGGTAACTACGACCTGGGCGGCAGCGCCACGGTGAACTTCAATCGGTTCATTGGGGTCGAAGGCGAGGTCAGTGGTCTGCTCGGCGTCTCGCAGAGTCTCGATTTCGTCACCGGCGCGGCCGACGTGAAGACCCCGCATTTCCTGAACTACAGCGGCAATCTGATCGTCAACGCTGGACGCGGCTCGGTCGTGCCGTACGCGACGGCAGGTCTCGGCGGCTTGAGCCTGTTCGAACGCGCCGAGGTCGGCGTCAACGACACGAGCACGTTTCTCACGACGAACGTCGGTGGAGGTGTGAAGTGGTACGCCGGCCGCTGGGGTCTGCGCGGCGACTATCGCTTCATCGCGGTGCAGTCCAAGGACGATGCGCCGGCGTTCTTCGGACAGGAAACCCGGTACGGACACCGCATCTACGGCGGCGTCATTCTCAACATCATTCGATAAGGCTCAATGCTCAATGCTGAATGCTCAATGCACAACGGCGTCGTCCTGCATGTTTATTCCGTCCATTCATAAGATGCAGGGCGGCGTCGCCAGAACGGTGATGGAAATGAAATCGTTTCGGAAACTCGTGCAGTGGATCCGCGAAGAGTTCGAGGCGGCGCCTGACCTCCGGCTCACCACCCGTGAGGCGGCGGCATTTCTCGGGCTCGATTTGGCGACGGCGGAGCATGTTCTCTCACAGCTCTTGCGCGCCGGCCACCTCGCGCAAGACACCAACGGCCGATACGGCAAGCCATTGTTGATTTCTTGATCTGTGATTGGAGATTGGTTGTCGATTTGTGATTCTTGATTGTTGATTGCGTGGGTCGTCAATCAACAATCGAGAATCGTCAATCAACAACGAATCAACAATCAAAGATCATCATTCACCAATGTCTCAACGCCGAGGAACGTGCGTAGACGATCGAGTTCTTCGTCCAGCGCGCGGCGGTATGCACGGTCGCGCGGTGGGCGAGAAGCGACGTAGCCG